>NZ_JBHZAG010000060.1:0-34412 GCF_042754125.1 Amycolatopsis sp. NPDC059235 | reverse complement strand
CATCTTTCCCGCCTTGACAAACACCCCCGCGCCGTAGTCACAATCAAGCTTCGGGGTGCCCCACGCACCCACCGTGCGCAATGTCGCCGCCAGGCGACGAGCCGCCCCTCGAGAAATCAAGAAAACGCAGCGACATTCCCCTTGGCCCACTCAGCATAAGAAACCCCAGGCCGCCCCAGCAACTCCTCGACCACCCCAGTAGGCACCTGCGGATTAGCAGCAGTGAACTCGAACATCTCCAGCAACCAAGAAGCAATCTCCTCCGGATACCCAGCCGCAACCCACTCCGCGACCTGCTCCTCAGGAGTCAACTCCACAAACGGCACCGGCTTCCCCAACGCAACCCCGATAGCCGCAGTCATCTCCGCCAGAGAAACCCCCTCGGGCCCGCTCAACTCATAAGTCCGCCCCACATGCCCCTCACTGCTCAGCACATGAGCAGCCACCGCAGCGATATCCCCCAAATCAATAGGAGTCTGCGTAGCCGACGGATAAACGGACCGCACCTCCCCACGCTCCCGAATAGAAGCAGCCCACCCCAATGAATTGATCATAAACGCCCCAGGCCGCAAAAACGTCCAATCAAACCCAGCAGCCGTCACAGCAGCCTCAACCGCAGCAAACCCATGCCCACTAGAAGCCGGATGCGTATCCCCCACACTAGCCCCAGACAACGCAACCACCCGCCGAACCCCAGCCCCGGCAGCCAACTCGCAAAACCGGGAAACAGTCCGCGCATAAGGCGCCAAATAAACCGCCTCAACCCCGGCCAACGCAGCAGGCAACGTCGAAGGCTTGGCCAGCGACCCGACCACCACCTCAACCCCGTCAGGCAACGCCGCCCGCTCCGGATCCACCGTCAACGCCCGCACCGGCACCCCGCGAGCCACCAGCTCGTCAACCACCAGCCGCCCGACGTTGCCAGTAGCACCCGTAACCAGAACCGTCATGCCCCCACCTTCTCGTATGGCGTACGAACCCGGCAAGCGTACGCCATACGAGAAATCAGGGCCACCGAACCCCGGCAAGCGGCCGGGAGAACGGCCTAAGAGGTGAT
Organism: Amycolatopsis sp. NPDC059235; assembly: GCF_042754125.1. NCBI lineage: Bacteria > Bacillati > Actinomycetota > Actinomycetes > Pseudonocardiales > Pseudonocardiaceae > Amycolatopsis > Amycolatopsis sp. NPDC059235. The sequence goes on along the minus strand of NZ_JBHZAG010000060.1, from coordinate 33,355 downwards.
AGTCGGCAGCTCCGGCGCCGAAACGTCGTAGATCTTCCCCTGCTGCGTCAGCAACGCCGCCAGCACCTTCGCCTTGCGATCGGTGTTCTCCGCGTTCCCCCACCGCACAGTCTTGCCAGTGGACAGCGTGAACTCCACGCTCGCCGGAGTCTGCGCGCTCACCGTCGTGGTCTGCTTCAGCAACTGCTCCGGCAGCACCCCGAGCACAGCCGTAACCGCACGAGTGACCGGATCGTCCACCGAAACCTTCGGCAGCTTCAACTCCGGCAGCCCCGCCGGACGGGTCTTCACCGTCTTGAACACGACCCCGCCGCCGTCGACGAGATGCACCCCGTCGCCGCCGGGACCGCTGTCGAAGAACGCGATCGCGGTCCGCTCGGTCACCGCGATCTCGAGCGTCGTCGGCCACGACCGGGAAACATCGACCGTCGCGATCCCCGGCATCTGCGCCACGCGGTCGCGGATCCCGTCGACGTCCGCCCGCAGCATCGGCTGCCCGGACGGCACCGCGGCGGTCGCGCGGATCTGGTCCGCCGACACCGATTTCGCGCCCTGCACCTCGATCGTCTTCACCGAGAGCAGCGAGCTGAAGAACAGCAGATACCCCAGCGCCAGCAGGGTGACCACGGACAGCAGCGCCACCCAGCGGCGGCGGATCTCCTTGCCGCGGGTCGGCCGGGACTTCCGCGCGGACGACCGCGCCGAGCGGCTCGAGCGGCCCGAACGCGCGGCGGTCCGGGCGCGGGTGCGCTGGCGCTCCTCCTCGGTCCGCCGCCCCCGTCGTTCCCGGGCCAAGGCAGCACGCTGCTCCTCGCCCGCGCGAGGCGCGGGCGAGCGACGGCGCTGCTGCCGGGTCCCGGTCATGCTCGTCCGGCCCTCCGGTCCAGCTCGGCCAGGATCTCCGGGCCCAGCTGCGTCACGTCGCCCGCGCCCATGGTGATCGCGAGATCGCCCGGCCGCACGAGGTCCGCGACCAGGCCGGCGGCCACGTCGAAGGCGGGCTGGTAGTGCACCGGAACGGTCACGCGGTCGGCGATCAGCGCGCCGGTCACGCCCGGCACCGGCTCCTCGCGCGCGCCGAACACGTCGAGCACCACGACCTCGTCGGCCAGCGACAACGCCTCGGCGAACTCGGCCGCGAAGGTCTGCGTGCGCGAGAACAGGTGCGGCTGGAACACCACGACGACGCGTCCGTTGCCCGCCGCCGTGCGCACCGCGCGCAGCTGCGCGGCCACTTCGGTCGGATGGTGCGCGTAGTCGTCGTACACCCGCACGTCGCCCGCGCGGCCCTTGAACTCGAACCGGCGGCGCACCCCGCCGAACGCGGCGAGCCCGGCGGCCATGCCGTCCAGCGGCGCGCCGAGTTCGAGCCCGGCGAGCAGCGCGGCGACCGCGTTGAGCGCCATGTGCTCCCCCGGCACCGCGACCCGCAGGTCGTGTTCTTCGCCGTCCAGCGCGATCCGCACGACGCCGCCGTCCGGAGCGGGCGTGTAGTCGAGCACGCGCACGTCGCCCTCGCCGGAAGCGGCGCGGCCGTAACGGCGCACCCGCACTCCGGCCGCCGCGGCCTCGTCACCGAGGCGGGCCGCGCCCTCGTCGTCGGCGCACACGATCAGCAGGCCGCCCGGCTCGATCTGGCCGACGAAGTCGCTGAACACCTTCACGTACGCCTCGGCGGTGCCGTGGTGGTCGAGGTGATCGGGCTCGACGTTCGTCACCACCGCCACCGACGGCGAATAAGTGAGGAAGGAACCGTCGCTCTCGTCGGCTTCCGCGACGAACACGCCGCCCTCGCCGTGGTGCGCGTTGGCCCCGGATTCGTTGAGGTCGCCGCCGATCGCGAACGACGGGTCCATCCGGCAGTTCTGCAGCGCCACGGTGAGCATCGACGTGGTCGACGTCTTGCCGTGCGTTCCCGCGATGCACGCGACGCGGTGCCCGGCCATCAGCCCGGCCAGCGCCTGCGCGCGGTGCAGCACCGGGATGCCGCGTTCGCGGGCCGCGGCGAGCTCCGGGTTGGTCTCCTTGATCGCGGTCGACACCACGACGGCCGACGGCGGCTCGGCCAGCTCGCCGAGGTTTTCCGCGGTCTGGCCGACGAACAGGGTCGCGCCCTGCGCGCGCAGCGAAAGCAGCGCGCGCGATTCCTTGGCGTCCGACCCGGACACGGCAGCGCCGCGGGCGAGCAGGATCCGTGCGATGCCGGACATCCCGGCCCCGCCGATCCCGATCAGGTGCGCCCGGCGCAGCTGCGCGGGCAGTTCGGGCGTGTCAGGCACCGGCGGCCTCCAAAACGATGCGGGCGAGGGTCTCGTCGGCCTCGCGGTGGCCGAGCCCGACCGCGGCGGCGCTCATCGCGGCGACCCGGTCGGCGTCGGTCACCAGCGGGATCACCAGCTCGGCGACCTTTTCCGCGGTGAGGTCGGCGTCGGCGACCATGAGCGCCGCACCGGCGTCCACCGCGGGCTGGGCGTTGACCGCCTGCTCGCCGTTGCCGTGCGGCAGCGGGACGAACACCGCGGGCAGCCCGACCGCGGACACCTCGGCCGCGGTCATCGCGCCGGACCGGCACACCACCGCGTCCGCCGCGGCGTAGGCCAGGTCCATCCGCTCCAGGTACGGCACCGGCACGTACGCCGGACGGCCGGGAAACTCTTGCACCGCAAGGGAATTCTTCGGCCCGTGCGCGTGCAGCACGCCGACGCCCGCCTCGGCGAAGTCCTTCGCCGCGCCGGAGATCGCGGAGTTGATCGACGCCGCGCCCTGCGAACCGCCGAACACCAGCAGCGTCGGCGCGTCCGGGTCCAGCTCGAAGAATTCGCGCGCCTCGGCGCGCAGCGCCGCCCGGTCCAGCGTCGTGATCGAACGGCGCAGCGGAATGCCGACCACCTCGGCCTTCGGCAGCGGCGTGCCCGGCACCGCGACCGCGACGCGGGACGCGAACCGGGCGCCGACCTTGTTGGCCAGCCCGGCCGACTTGTTCGCCTCGTGCACCACGATCGGCGTGCGGCCGCGCGCGGCGAGGTACGCCGGCAGCGCGACGTAGCCGCCGAAGCCGACCACGACGTCCGCGTGGACCCGGTCCAGCACCTCGCGGGTGCGGCGGACCGAATCGCGCACCTTCAGCGGCAGCCGGAGCAGCTCCGGCGTCGGCTTGCGCGGCATCGGGACCGGCGGGATCAGCTCCAGCGGGTACCCGCGCGCGGGCACGAGCTTGTTCTCCAGGCCGCGTTCCGTGCCGAGAGCGACCACTTCGGCGTCCGGGCGCAGCCGCTTCACGGCGTCCGCCAGCGCGAGCGCGGGCTCGATGTGCCCGGCGGTGCCCCCGCCTGCGACCACGACGACCGGCGCCCGGCCTGCCGCCGAACGCTCGGTTCCCTTGACGGGCTTGCTCACCAATGACCTCTCCGGTTCGCGGTGCTCCGGGCACCGCGGTTCGCTGTAGTCCGCCGCGCCGACCGGCGGCGTTCCTGTGCCGGGGCGGGCCGGGCCGCACGCGGCGCCGGCCGGGCCGCCTTCGTCCCGTTCCCCGCGGCGCGCGTTCCCTTGCGGGTGGACGGCGGGCGGTACGGATCGGGCGCGGGCAGCCGCAGCAGGCGTCCGAATTTACCCGGCCCGTGCGAGCGCAGTGCGGCCACCGCCTCGGGTTCGTGCCGCGCGGCGTTGGCCAGCACGCCCATGATGAGCATGGTGATCACGAGCGAGGTGCCGCCGTAGGAGATCAGCGGCAGCGTGACGCCGGTGACCGGCAGCAGCCCGACCACGTAGCCGATGTTGATGGCCGCCTGCGCGACGAGGAACACCGTCAGCGTGCCCGCGACGATCCGGATCCACGGGTCGATGTTGCGGGTGGCGATGCGCAGGCCGACCACGGCGACGCCGGCGAACAGCGCCAGCACCACCGCGCAGCCCACGAAGCCCAGTTCCTCGCCGATCAGCGCGAAGATGAAGTCGTTCTGCACGTTCGGCAGGTAGCCCCAGTTCGACGCGCCCTGCCCGAGCCCCTTGCCGAACAGCCCGCCGTCGGCGAGCGCCAGCTTGGCCTGGTTCGCCTGGAACCCCTCGGCCGAGGTGTCCGCGTCCGGCGACAGGAACGACATCACCCTGGCGAGCCGGTAGGGCGCGATGATCGCCAGCACCAGCACGCCGCTCAGGCCGCCGGCCAGGATCACCCCGAAAAGCCGCTTCGGCGCGCCGGCGAACCACAGCAGGCCGAGCAGCACCACCGCGAGCGTGATCGTGCCGCCGAGGTCGGGCTGCATCATCACCAGCGCGAACATCAGCAGCGCCACCGGCACCACCGGGACCAGCAGATGCCGCCACTGGTGCAGCTTGCTGTACTTGATCACCAGGATGTGCGCGCCCCAGAACGCCAGCGCCACCTTCGCCGCCTCGACCGGCTGGAAGGTGAACACGCCGAGCTTGAACCAGCCCTGCGAGCCGTTCACGGTCGACCCGAGCGGCGTCAGCACCAGCAGCAGGAGGCCGAGGCAGATCACCGTCATCGTCGCCGACATCCGGCGGATCCGTTCGAGCCGGACCCGCAGGCCCACCCAGAACACAATCCCGCCGAGCGCGACGAACATCAGATGCCGGAAGAACAGCGCGTACACGCCGCTGCCGGTCTTCGGGTTGTACGAGGCGACCGACGAAGCGGACAGCACCATCACCGCGCCGATCACGGTGAGGATGCCGGTGAGCGCGAGGACCAGGTGGAACGACGCCAGCGGCCGGGAAAGCCAGGCGGTCAGCCCGGTGCGGAGCGCGACGAACGGGCTTTCCTTGCGGACGCGCCGCGGCCGGGGCTTGTCTCCGTCAACGACTGTCATCCGCCGCCCCCGCCGCCCCCGCCGCGCCGTCGGCCAGCGCACGCACCGCGGCTTCGAACGCGTCGCCGCGCGCTCCGTAGCCGCGGAACATGTCCAGCGAGGCGGCGGCGGGCGCGAGGAGCACCACGTCACCAGGACGAGCCAGGGCGCTGGCCGCATTCACCGCCGCAGTCATGGGCTCATCGTCACCCGGAAGGAGGCGGTTGCACGGGACATCCGGCGCGTGTCGCGAGAGAGCGGCTTCGATCACGGGGGAATCGGCGCCCAGCAGGACAGCCGCGCGCAGCCGACCGCCGACCGCGGCGACGAGTTCGTCCACCGACGCGCCTTTGAGCTGCCCGCCGGCGATCCAGACCACGCTTTCGTGCGCCAGCAGCGAGCCGAGCGCGGCGTGCGGGTTGGTGGCCTTCGAGTCGTTGATGTACCGGACGCCGCCGACCTCGGCGACCTCCACCGCGCGATGCGGGGCGGGCTCGTACGCGCGCAGTCCGTTCCGCACCGCCGCGAGCGGCACTCCGTGCGCACGGGCCAGCGCGGCCGCGGCGAGCGCGTTCGCGAGGTTGTGCGGTCCGGCCGGGCGGACGTCGGCGATCTCGGCCAGTTCCTCGGCGCTCGTCTCCGGGTCGGCCCCGAAAGCACGGTCCACCAGCAGGTCTTCGACCAGGCCCAGCTCTCCGGCGCGCGGGGTGTCGAGCACGAACCCGATCCGTCGCGCGTCGTCGGGCGCGTGCTCCTCCGCGATCCGCGTGGACCACGGGTCGTCGACGTTGTGCACGACAGCTCGGGAACGGTGGTGCGCCCGGCCTTTCGCCGCCGCGTACTCCTCCATCGAGCCGTGCCAGTCGAGATGGTCTTCGGCGAGGTTCAGCACCACCGAGGCGTCCGGCGCGATCGTGGACGACCAGTGCAGCTGGAAGCTCGACAGCTCGACGGCCAGCACCTGGTGCCCGCCGCGCACCGCGTCCAGCACCGGGTAGCCGACATTGCCGCAGGCCACCGCGTCCGCGCCGGCCGCGCGCAGGATCGATTCCAGCATCCCGACCGTGGTCGTCTTGCCGTTGGTCCCGGTGATCACCAGCCACGCGGGCGGATGCTCGCGCAGCTGCCCGATCCGCCAGGCCAGCTCGACGTCGCCGATCACCTCGATGCCCGCCTCGGCCGCCGCGACCAGCAGCGGAGACGTCGGTCGCCAGCCGGGGCTGGTCACCACGAGCACGGTGTCCGCGGGCGGTTCGGTCAGGCCGGGCACCAGCTCGGCGTCCAGGTCGTTCAGCTCGGCGAGCCGCTCGGCGTTGCCGTCGGTGACCGTGACCCGCGCGCCCAGCTCGCGCAGCACGGGAACGACCGATTTCCCGGTGACCCCCGCGCCCGCGACCAGAACGTGTTTGCCGTCAAGCTGCAAGGCTCAGCCTCCGAAGTTGAGCTGCTCGCTGTAGAACAGCCCGAGCCCGAACATGCAGCAGATCGCCGAGAGCAGCCAGAACCGGATGATCACCGTGGTTTCGGCCCACCCGGCCAGCTCGAAGTGGTGGTGGAACGGCGCCATCCGGAACAGCCGCCGCCGCGTCGTGCGGAAGACCGCGATCTGCGTGACCACCGAGATCATCTCGACCATGAAGAGGCCGCCGATGACGATGGCGAGCAGTTCGGTGCGGGTGGTCATGGACAGCCCGGCGACGAGGCCGCCGAGCGCGAGCGACCCGGTGTCGCCCATGAAGATCTTCGCCGGGGCGGCGTTCCACCACAGGAACCCGATGCAGGCTCCGGTGGCCGCCGCCGCGACGACCGCGAGGTCCAGCGGGTCGCGCACGTCGTAGCAGGCGGGCAGCGGCTGGGTCGAGCACGAGAGCCGGGCCTGCCAGAACGAGATGACCACGTACGTCGCGAGCACCATCGCCGCCGCGCCGCCGGCCAGGCCGTCGAGGCCGTCGGTGAAGTTCACCGCGTTCGACCAGCCGGAGATGACGATGTAGCAGAAGATCACGAACACGACCGACGGGAACGTGATGAGCGCGAGGTCGCGGACGTAGGACAGGCTCTGCGACGCCGGGGTGAGCCCGTGCGAGTCGGCGAACTGCAGCGACAGCACCGCGAACAGGATCGTCACCACGAGCTGGCCGACCAGCTTCGCGGTCTTGTTCAGCCCGAGGTTGCGCTGCTTGCGGATCTTGATGAAGTCGTCGAGGAAGCCGACCACGCCGAGCCCGACCGCGAGCATCAGCACGAGCAGGCCGGACGCGGAGGGGGCCGCCGAGCGCGAGTTGCTGATCCAGGTGATCAGGTGCGCGACGAAGTAGCCGACGACCATCGCGATGATGATCGCGACGCCGCCCATGGTCGGCGTGCCGCGCTTCGACTTGTGCCCCTGCGGGCCTTCCTCGCGGATCTCCTGGCCGAAGCCCTGCCGCGAGAAAACCCGGATGAGGTAGGGCGTGAGCAGGATCGAGACCAGCAGACCCGCCGCGGCCGCGATCATGATGTTGATCACGCGTGACCACCGTTCGAGCGTTCAGAGTTCAACGTGGAGGGGGAATTCCCGGGATCGGCCAGCAGCGCTTCGGCCACCCGCCAGAGACCGGCGGCCTTGGACGCCTTGACCAGCACCACGTCCCCGGGACGGAGCTGATCATGCAGTACGGCGACGGCGGCCTCGACATCGGGTACCAGCACCGACTCCTCGCCCCAGGAGCCCTCCTGGAACGCGCCCTGGTGCATGGCGGCCGCGTCCTGGCCGACCACGACGAGCTTCTCGATGTTCAGCCGGACCACGAGCCGCCCGATCGAATCGTGCGCGGTCACCGAGTCCTCGCCCAGCTCGCCCATCACGCCGAGCACCGCCCAGGCGCGACGGCCGGAGCGGCTCATCGAGGCCAGCGCCTTCAGCCCGGCCCGGACCGATTCCGGGTTGGCGTTGTACGAGTCGTTGAGGATCGTGACGCCGTCCGCGCGGGTCGTGACGTCCATCCGGCGCTCCGAGCGCCGCTGCAGCGACGACAGCCGCTGCGCGATCTCCTCGGTGCTCGCGCCCAGCTCGCGCGCGATGGCGGCGGCCGAGAGCGCGTTGCCGACGTGGTGCTCGCCGTGCAGCGGCAGCGTCACCGGTGCCTCGCCCTCGGGCGTGATCAGCCGGAAGGACGCGCGGGCCTCGTCGTCGACCGTGATGTCGGCGGCCCGGATCTGCGCCCCGGCCGACTCCCCCACGCCCACGACGCGGGCCTTCGTGCGGCTCGCCATGGCGGCGACCAGCGGATCGTCGAAGTTCAGCACCGCGAGACCGTCTTCTGGCAGCGCCTCGACCAGCTCGCCCTTGGCCTTCGCGATGCCCTCGCGGGAGCCGAACTCGCCGACGTGCGCGCTGCCGACGTTCAGCACCGCGCCGATCCGCGGCGGCGTGGTCACCGCCGCCTCGGCGATGTGCCCGACGCCGCGCGCGGACATCTCCAGCACGAGGAACTTGGTCGAGGCGTCGGCCCGTAGCGCGGTCCACGGGTGGCCCAGCTCGCTGTTGAACGACCCGGGCGGCGCGACCGTCGGGCCCATCGGCTCGATCAGCTGCGCGATGACGTCCTTGGTCGAGGTCTTGCCGGACGAACCGGTGACGCCGATGACGGTCAGCCCGCCCGCCGCCAGCCGGTCGACGACGTGCCGGGCGAGCTTGGCCAGCGCGGCCAGCACAGCCGCGCCGGAGCCGTCGGTGTCGCCGGTCAGCGCGACCGACCCGGCGTTGCCCTGTCCCGGCGGCAGCGGCGGCACGACGATCGCCGGAGCGTCGACTTCCCGCGCGGCCAGCACGCCGACCGCGCCGGACTCGACCGCTTTCGCGGCGAAATCGTGTCCGTCGACGCGTTCGCCGGGCAGGGCGATGAACAGCCCGCCCGGACCGAGCTGGCGGGTGTCGAATTCGACGCTGCCGGTCACGACAGCGGATCCGTCGGTGCGGTGCAGCCTGCCGCCGACGACGTCGGCGATCTCGGCCAGGCTCAGCTCGATCACGCGGTCACCTCGAGACGCTTGCGGATGGCGGCCTCCAGCTCGTCCCGGTCGGAGAACGGGTGCACCACACCCTGGGCCTCCTGGCCGGTCTCATGGCCCTTGCCTGCGATCAGGACGATGTCTCCCGCCCGGGCGAGCGACACCGCGGACGCGATCGCCTCGCGCCGGTCGCCGATCTCCACGACTTCGCCGCCCGCCGCCGGCCCGACCGCGCGGGCCCCGGCCATCATCGCGGCGCGGATCGCGGCCGGGTCCTCCGATCGCGGGTTGTCGTCGGTGACGATCAGGAGATCGCTGCGGCGCACCGCGGCCTCGCCCATCATCGGGCGCTTCGCGGTGTCGCGGTCGCCGCCGCAGCCGAGCACGGTGATGATCCGGCCGTCGGTGCGGGCGCGCAGCGCGTCGAGGCCCTGTGCCACCGCGGCCGGTTTGTGCGCGTAGTCGACCACCGCGGTGAAGTCCTGGCCGAGGTAGACCCGCTCCATCCGGCCGGGCACCTCCACCGCGGCGAGCCCGGCGACGATGTCGTCCGGGTCGATGCCCGCGCTGTCCAGGATCGCCGCGGCGAGCACCGCGTTGGCGACGTTGAACGTGCCCGGCAGCGGGATCTTCGCCGCGCGGCTGAGCCCGTCCGGCCCGAGCAGCGTGAAGGTCTGCTCGCCGGCCGGGGTCGCCTCGATGTCGGCGGCCCGCCAGAGCGCGTCGGCCCCGGCCTCGATCGACACGGTCACTGTCTGCGGAGTGAGCAGCGCCTGCCCCCACGCGCTGTCGACCACAACGACCTCGGTGGTCGAGCGGCCGTCGAACAGCAGGGACTTGGCGGCGAAGTACTCCTCCATGTCCTTGTGGAAGTCGAGGTGGTCCTGCGACAGGTTGGTGAACGCGCCGACCGCGAACCGGGTGCCGTTGACCCGGCCGAGCGCCAGCGCGTGGCTGGACACCTCCATCGGCACGTGCGTGACGCCGCGCTCCAGCATCACCGCGAGCAGCGCCTGCAGGTCCGGGGCCTCCGGCGTGGTGAACCCGCTGGCCAGGCGCTCGCCGGCGATGCGGGTCTCGACCGTGCCGATCAGGCCGGTGGTGCGCCCGGCGGCGCGCAGGCCCGCGTCGACCAGGTAGGAGGTGGTGGTCTTGCCGGAAGTGCCGGTGACGCCGAGGACCGACAGGTGCAGCGACGGCTCGCCGTAGATCCACGCGGCGATCTCGCCGAGCGCGGCGCGCGGGTCCGGGTGCACGAGGACCGGCACCGGCGCGTCGCGCAGCGCGGGCCGCTCGGCCCCGCTCGGGTCAGTCAGGACGGCCGCGGCTCCGGCGGCGAGCGCCTGCTCGCTGAAGTCGGCGCCGTGCGCGCGGGCTCCGGGAAGGCCGGCGAACAGGTCTCCGGGCAGCACGTGCTGCGCACGCAGCGTGGCGCCGGTGACGGTGAGGTCGGCGGCCTCGGGACGGTCGGCGATGAGCCGGGCTCCCGCGCGGGCGAGCAGAGTGGCCAGCGGGACCGGGTCGATCCGGGCCGGCCGGGGCGGCGCGGCGGCTGCCTTGGCCGGGCTGTCCGGCAGCGAGGCGGCAGCGGGCCCGCTTCGGGGCTGGGACGAGGACACGGACACGCCGGAGAGGTTACCGAGGCCGGATCCGGGTGACCCAACGCGGTACGGCGAACGCGCGGGCCCGTCGCGAGTGTGCTAGGCGAAGCGGTCAAGATCGTTGCGGCGCAACCCTTTCCCCAGCGCCACACCGGCCCGTGTGGACGATCGCCCAGCCCCGCCCCAATGTGGCATTGGGTGCGTCCCACGCACCCAATGTGGCGTTCGGTGCGTTGAGCGCACCCAATGCCACATTGGGGGTCTTGCCAGCACCCGCCTCGCGGCTCTCGCCATTCCCGCGGAAGTCCGTGAAGGGCCCCTTGAGGGAATCAGATTCCCTCAAGGGGCCCTTCACGGACGTTCACCGTCTCGGGCGGGAAGGCTCGGCCCGGGGGTCAGCCGACGACGAGCGGAACCACCGGCGACGGCCCGTCCGACAGCGGGATCTGGTACCGCTGCGACAGGTACGACGCGATCGTGTGGAACAGCGGCCCGGCGGAATGCCCGGCGGGCGTGCTGTCCGGCGCGTCCAGCCGGATGCCCACGACGAACCGCGGGTGGTCGGCGGGCAGGATGCCGGCGAAGGTGATGTTCGCCAGGCTCGAGCTGTACGCCTTGGTGCGCGGGTCGATCTGCTGGCCGGTTCCGGTCTTGCCGGAGATCTGATACCCCTCCAGCCCGGCCGACGGCGCGGTGCCCGCGTTCGGGCTCTTCGCGTTCTGCACCACCGACCGCAGCATGTCCCGCACCGTTTTCGCGGTTTCCGGGCTCACCACCCGCTCGGTCTTCGGCGGCGCTTCCGGCGTCACGGTGCCGTCCGGGTTCTTCTTCGCCTTCACGATCCGCGGTTCGACGCGCAGGCCGTCGTTCGCGATCGCCTGGTACATCCCGGCCATCTGCACCACGGTCATCGAAAGTCCCTGCCCGATCGGCAAGTTGCCGAACGTGGACGCCGACCAGTCCTTGCGCGGCGGCACGTATCCGGAGCTTTCGCCAGGCAGGCCGATGCCGGTCTTCTGCCCGATGCCGAACTTCTTCAGCAGTTCGAGGTACCGGTCCGGGCCGACCTGCTGCGCGAGTTCCAGCGTGCCGACGTTGGAGGACTTCGCGAACACGCCGGTGGTGGTGAACGTCTGCGTTCCGTGCACCCACGCGTCGTGCACCGTCCGGTCGGCGACCTTGATCGAACCCGGCACCTCGAGCGTCGAGGTGGGCGTGGCGATCTTGTCGTCGATCGCCGCGGTCGCGGTGACCACCTTGTTCACCGAACCCGGCTCGTACGGCGTGGTGATCGGGCGGTTGTTGAGCAGGTCGTCCTTGATCGTGGAGGGGTCGTTCGGGTTGAACGTGCTCGCGTCGGCCAGCGCGTACACCTCGGACGTCTTCGCGTCCATGATCACCGCCTGGCCGCCCTTGGCCCCCGCCTTCGCGACATAGTCGCTCAGCTGGCGCTGCAGCTCGAACTGCAGGTCGGAGTCTATGGTCAGCTCGAGGTCGGAACCCGGGACAGCGGCGTTGAGCACGTGCTCGGTGCCGGGCAGGTACAGGTTGTCGTTGCCGTTCTGGGTGTTCACGATCTCGCGGCCGGGCGTGCCCGCCAGGTCCGCGTCGCGCGATTTCTCCAGTCCGATCACGCCGTGCAAGTTGTGCTTCGACACGTCGGGGTCGTCCATCCGCCAATTCGACAGACCGACGATGTTCGACGCGAGCGTGTCGCCCGGGTACTCGCGCTTGGCCCGCTTCTCGACGCTGATCCACGCATACTTCTTGACGATCTGGTCGGCCACCGACGGCTCGACATTGTCGACGAGGTAGGTGAAGGACTGCTGTTTGTGCAGCAGTGCCAGCTGTTCTGCCTCAGTGGTGAGGTGCGGGACCTTCTGCGCGATCAGCTTCGCCGCGCCGGCAACCTCGGTTTCGAAGTTGCGGCCCTTGTCCGGGTACTTTTTCGCGTACTCGTCCATCGTCTTGTGCAGCGCCCGCAGGTTCACCGACAGCGTGCGGGTTTCCACGCTGAACGCCAGCTTCGCCCCGTTGCGGTCCACAATGGACCCGCGCTGCGCGGGGATGTCGATCGTGAGCGTGCGCTGCCGCTCGGCCGCCGCGGACAGCGTGGGGGCCTCGAACCACTGCACCTGCACCAGTTTCGCGCCCGCCACCACCATCAGCACGACCAGCATGATGCGCACCGCGGAAAATCGGCTGCGCTGTCCGCCGTTGCCCCGCTTCGCGACAGCACGGCGGGTGCCCGCGGCGTAGGTCCTCCGCGCGCTGCCCGCCGCCCTGGAACGGCCGCCTCCCGCTGCCATCACTGTCCTCCCGCGGTACCTGCGGCAGTGCCCGGCAGGTCTCCTTCGATGCCGCCCTCCGCCGCCGGCGGAGCAGCGGGAGTCGACGGCGGCGCGGCCGAGTCCTGCTCGTCCGGCTGGGCCTTCTTCGGTTCGCCGACAATGGTCGTCTTGCCGTCCTTGCCGACCACGATGCGCGCCGGGTCGCCGCCGGGCACCATGCCCAACTGCTTGGCCGCGGGCGCGAGAGACGCCGGGGACTGGGCCTTCGCGACCTCGCGCTCCAGCCGGTCCTTGGTCTCCATGAGAGAAGCGCTGTCCGTGCGCAGCTTTTCGAGCCGGTACGAATCGGCGATCGCCTGCGTGGTGAACCACAGCGTCGCGGCGACCCCGACCGCCAGCAGCCCCATCATCACGAGCACGAACGACGCGCGCGACCGCGGCCAGCGCAGCTTGAGCCGCGTGCCCACAGTCTTCGCCACGACGGTTTCCGGTTCGGCGGCAGGCCTTTTCGGCGCGCGCTGGCGCAACAGGTCGGCCCGCTGCGCCCGCCGGGCGTACGCGCGCTCGGCGGCTGTCGTGCGCCGCCGCCCCGGGGCTTCCGTCTCGGTGACGGTGTTCCGCGGTGCCCGCTCCGCAGCGGTCGACGACGAGCGGCGGGACTTCGTAGGTGCGGTCATCGCGGCTCTCCGATCCGTTGTGCTGCGCGCAGCCGCACCGAGGCGGCCCGCGGGTTGTGCTCGATCTCGCTCTCGCCGGCCTTCTCCGCTCCCCGCGTGAGGAGCTTCAATTCCGGCCCGTGCCCGGGAAGCTCGACCGGAAGCCCTTCCGGCGTCCGGGATTTCGCCAGTTCCGCGAGCGCCTGCTTCACCAGCCGGTCCTCGAGGGACTGATAGGACTCGACGACGATCCGGCCGTCCATCGCCAGCGCGCCCAGCGCCGCGGGCATCGCCCGGCGCAGCACTTCCAGCTCGCCGTTGACCTCGATCCGCAGCGCCTGGAAGGTGCGCTTCGCCGGATGCCCGCCGGTGCGCCTGCTCGCCGCGGGCACCGCGGAGTAGAGCAGTTCGACCAGCCTTCCGCTGCGGGTGAAGGGTTCCTTCTCCCGTTCCGCCACCACGGCGCGGACGATCCGCTGCGCGAAGCGTTCCTCGCCGTAGTCGCGCAGGATCCGGATCAGCTCGCCGGGCGCGTAGGTGTTGAGCACGTCGGCGGCGGTGAACCCGGTGGTCGGGTCCATCCGCATGTCCAGCGGCGCGTCCTGCGAATAGGCGAAACCGCGTTCGGCGCGGTCGAGCTGCATCGACGAGACGCCGAGGTCGAACAGGATTCCGTCCACTTGGGACAGTCCCAGTCCGGACACCGCCTCGGGAAGTCCGTCGTAGACCGTGTGCACGAGATCGACGCGGTCGCCGTGCCGCGCGAGCCGCTCCGCGGAGCGCTCGAGCGCGGCGGGATCGCGGTCAAGGCCGATCAGCCGGAGCCGGGGAAAGGCCGCGAGCAGCGCGTCGGAATGGCCGCCGAGGCCCACGGTCGCGTCGACGAGGACGGCGTCTCGATCGGCCAGCGCGGGGGCGAACAGCTCGACGATGCGGTCCAGCAGCACCGGAACGTGCTCAGCCGCGTCCGTCATGTCTTCCCCCTTTCTGCTGCCAGTGTTTCCGGGGAAGATGCGGCGGATGCCGTCAGGTCCCTGCCCGCCCGCTTGCTGACCTGGCACCGGGGAAGGTGCGCCAGGGTCAAAGAGCGGACAGAGGCCTCACGGCATCCGCGTCGAACGGCGTACCCGCGTCCCCCGACGACGCAGGTTCGCCTGAGGCGTCTCCTAGAAGACGCCCGGCAGAACTTCCTCCCGAGCCTGTGCGTAGCTGTCCTCGTGTTCGTCCAGGTAGCCCTGCCACGCCTGGGCGTCCCAGATTTCGAGCCGGGTGATCGCGCCGATCACCACGCACTCCTTGTTCAGTCCCGCGTACCGGCGCAGCTCCGGCGCGATGGCGACGCGCCCTTGCCCGTCCGGACGTTGCTCGTCCGTCCCGGCGAACAGGTAGCGCTGGTAGGCCCGCACCGCCTCGTTCGTGAACGGGGCTTCGGCGACCTTCCTGGCCATCTGCTCGAACTCGGCACGGGGGAAGACGAAGAGACAGTGGTCCTGCCCCTTGGTGACCATCAGCCCGCCTGCCAAGGCTTCGCGGAACTTCGCGGGCAGCGTGAGCCGCCCTTTGTCGTCCAGCTTCGGGGTGTGGGTGCCGAGGAACACCGGCCTCCACCTCCCTACCGGATCCGGTTGGCTCCCCGCCCGGTTCCGGCTCGGGGGCTCCCTTCCGCCCCACTGGCCACCACCGTACCCCACTTTTCACCACAGTCAACGAGTCTTGCGCGCGTGCCACTCCGTCGAGTGGCGCGTTTGCGCAGGTCACGGAGGTGGGTCCAGGTGGGGGCCGGGTGGGGGGACCGTGGCGAAGATCCCCCGCACCGGGGTCTTCCGCAACCTCGGGACGCGTGAAACGTCCGAGTTTCGGCAGCGTGGGGACCCGTGGTGGGGGTCGGTGGGGGAACCGGTGGGGGCTGGTGGGGACGCGGGTGGAGCGGGGTGGGGGAACCTCAGTGGGGCCCGGTGGGGGGCGTTGTGGGGACGCCGTGCCGCTCTTGGGACGCGCGGTGGGCTGAGTGGGGGCAGCGCGGCTCGGCCTGGTCACGCCTCGGAAGCACGTGAGCCGAGCCCGGTGGGGCGGCGTAGGAACTGGTTGCGGCCAGCCGGACGGAACCCCGCGCGACAGTGCCGGAACAGCCGCGGCGGGGCGAGGGAGGACCGCTGTGGCGCGGGGTCGTGAGAGGCGATGCTGGTTCTACCCGGCATAAACACTCACGAGCGACCCGTCCACTTCGGACCGGCCGGTTCAGCGCGGCACCAGCTCCATGACCCGCTCGGCCAGCCGCGGGCTGTCCACCGGGGACACCGTCACCCACTCCTGCCCACCACGGCCCGGCGAGGACACCGTCGAGTAAGCCCCGGCGTCCGTGTCGAACCACGTCAGCCCGCCGGTCCTGGACAGTTTCCCCGCTCGGTCGCGGACGTGGACGGTGAACTGCCCCGCCGCGTACACCGGCCGGGCCTGGATCGCCCGCAGCTCCTCCCCCTGCGCGCCGCCGGGCGGCTCCCCGGCCGCGGGCAGCCGGACGCCGTAGCCGGGACCGGCCGAAAGCTCGGGCAGCACGTCGACGATCGCCGAGGCCAGTTCGCTTTCCCCGATGCCGCGCACGCCGATCGTCCGCGCGGGCTGCACGGCCAGCACCGCGTTCCGTCCCCGGATCGCGGCGACCGCGCGGAACGGTTCGTCGGCAGTCATGTCCGCGAGCGCCTCGCACTCCACATAGCGCTCCGCGGACGCCAGCAGCCGAAGGCTGTTCTCCAGGGAGGCGTCGAGACGGCCGTCGAAGAGGCCGCGTTCGCCGAGGTTCCGGTAGACCTCCGCGCGGATCGCGGAGCGGTCGGCGTCGGTCTCCCCCACGCTGCGCACCGCCAGCGGCGCGGGCGGCGCGTCGAGGCCGAGGTCGGCCCAGACGATGTCGAACGCGGACGCCGACAGGCTGATCAAGCCGGCCCCGCGCCGAGCGGCGGGACCGCCGGGAAACCGCCTTCGGGCACGAGCCCGCGCAACGCCGTGTCCCGGGTGCGCAGGACGTCGATCGCCTTCTGCCGGGCGGCCTCGGCTTCGGCGCGCCGCTCGTCCATGGCGGACGACAGCCCGGCCAGCCGCACCATGCTCCCGCTCGCGGCGGCGGAACGGATCATCGCCGCCGGGTCGAACTCCACCGGCGCGGGCATGTCCGCCCGGGCCCGCGCGGCGACCTCGGCCTGTCCGTGCACGGCCTCTCCGACCTTCGCCGACACCACGGAAGTCTCGGCCAGCCAGCCGGAGGCTTTGCCGAGCACCGACCGCATCGCGTCGCCGGCGTCGCCCTGCCAGCTCTCCTCGCTGCCGGCCGACAGCGCGACCAGCCCGCCGATCGAGTCCTCGAGCCGTTGCGACAGCCCGGCCCACCGGGTGCCCGATTCGCCCGCAGCGGCCGGGTCGTTGCCGTCGACCGCCTGCGCGGCCAGCGCCGCGTGGCTGAACGCTTCGTACCGGGCCGTCGGCTCGGGAGCGGCCGGGGACTCGGTGGGCTCGGCCGGGGTGTCGGTCACGACTTTCCTCCTCGCACGGGGTTCACGGCAGCTTCGGCTCGAGCAGTCCGGCCACGTCGCCCGCCCGCGAGCAGGCGAGCGCGGAGTCGGCGAAGTTCGCGTTGTTCACGTCGACCTGCACGCTCTGCGCGCCGCCGACGTCGAGCAGCACCGCGCAGGTGCCGCGGCGGCCGGACACCTGCACCGCCTGGTGCGAGCCGACGTCCTTCTTGGTGCGCTTGCCGTCGGAGAGGTCGAGGTCCGCCAGTCCGTTGGTTTCGTCGAGGGTGACGGTGAGGCCGAAGGTCGAGGGCACGGTCCAGTCGCACGCGCGGGCCTCGCCGATCGTCTTCGGCTTGCCCTGCCCGGTGAGCCCGGCCGACGACCGGTCCTGCGGCGAGAGCAGCGTGCACGGGTCGAGCTTCGCCAGCGACGGGGCCGAAGACGACGGCGGCGCGGGAGCCGGCGGGCCTCCGTCCGCGGGCGCGGCGTGCGAGATGCCGGGCATCCGGCCGCACGACACCAGCGAGACCAGCACTGCGAGCCCGGCAACGGAAAGGAGCGCGGCGCGCGCCGCGAAACGGTCAGCCACCGGTGCAGTCCACGCCTTCGGCGGCTTCGCTGTCCTGGTCGCGGTATTTCTCCAGCGCGCCGCCGATGCGTTTCTTCAGCCCGGCGATCTCTTTCCCGAACGCCGTGAGCTGGTCGACCGCGGACCCGTCGCGGCCGAGGCCGTACTTCGCCATGAACGCGCCGACCTCGCCGGCGTACCCGCCGCCGAGCGGCACCGACCGGCCGAGCACCGCGGCCTCGCGGACCATCTCGCCGACGACGTCCTGCAGTTCGCCCAGCTTCGAATAGGTCGCGGTCGCCAATTCGGGCGTGACCGCGAACCGGCCGCCGGACAGTCCCGGGAGCCCGGCTTTCCGTTCCGCCTCGGCCTCGCTCATGCGCGGATGCACCTCTTCCGACGTCGAACCGTGGTCGGGCGACTTCGTTTCGGAGCATACGACAGTGCATACGGTCAGCGGGATCACCTGAAAATGCCTCATAATCACCCGTAAGAAGGAGTGCCGGGGTGGCTGGGCGTCACCATGAAACGATCTCGGGGTTCCGCCGCCCAGTTCTCCCGGGTTTGACACACTGGGGAGAACGCTGGACAAGGCGCGCATCCCCGCCGGTTCGCGTCCAGCTATTGCGCCACCAGGAGGTCGAGTGACGTCGAGAATCCAGTCCGCTTCCCCCGCCGGAGGTCACGGCAACGGGTCCGGGCAGCCGCCGTACCCGGCGGTCGAGTCCGCGGACGGGCTGGCGCAGGTCCCGGCGGCCGGGCTCGGCGAACTGCACGACACCGCCCGCCGGATCGCCGCGAACGTGGAGCGCGTCCTCGTCGGCAAGCCGGACGTCATCCGGATCGCGCTGGTGACCCTCCTGGCCGAGGGCCACCTGCTCGTCGAGGACGTGCCGGGCGTCGGCAAGACCTCGCTCGCGAAGGCGCTCGCGCGCTCGATCGACTGCACCGTCAGCCGCGTGCAGTTCACCCCCGACCTGCTGCCCAGCGACGTCACCGGCGTCTCCATCTACAACCGGCAGACCGGCGAGTTCGAGTTCCGGCCCGGCCCGGTGTTCGCGAACATCGTGGTGGGCGACGAGATCAACCGGGCCTCGCCGAAGACGCAGTCCGCGCTGCTGGAGTGCATGGAGGAGCACCAGGTCACGGTCGACACGAGCACGTACACGCTCGGCGCGCCGTTCATGGTGATCGCGACGCAAAACCCGATCGAGATGGAGGGCACCTACGCGCTGCCCGAGGCCCAGCGCGACCGGTTCACCGCGCGGGTGTCCATCGGCTACCCCGACCAGCAGGCCGAACTGGCCATGGTCGACGAGCATTCCGGGCACAATCCGCTCGCCGACCTGACCCCGGTGTCCGACGGCGAGACGATGCTGCGGCTGATCGAGACCGTCCGCGGCGTGCACATCGCGCCGGAGGTCCGCCGGTACGCCGTGGACGTCGTGTCGGCGACCCGGCAGGTGCCGGAGATCCGGCTCGGCGCGTCGCCGCGCGCGACGCTGCACCTGGTCCGGGCCGCGCGGGCGCAGGCCGCGCTGTCCGGGCGCGACTACGTGGTGCCCGACGACCTGCACACGGTCGCCGTGCCCGTGCTGGCGCACCGGCTGGTGCTCACCACCGAGGCGCACGCCGCCCGCCGTTCGGCGACCGACGTGGTCCGCGCGGTGCTGCACCGCGTCCCCGTCCCCCAGGGCTCGGCCCGCTGAGGCGCGTCCCGCTACCCGAAACAGGGAATCCGCATGCTGCGCGCGCTGTCCGGCCTCACCACCCGAGGCCGTTGCCTCCTCGCCGCCGGGATCGCGGCCGCGGTGTGCTCGCTGGTGCTCAACGAACGCGACCTGCTGCGGGTCGCGGTGTTCGTCGTCGCCCTGCCGCTGCTGGTCGCCGCCTACATCTCGGCCACCCGGCTGCGCCTCGGCGCCGCGCGCGCCCTGCGCCCGGACCGGGTCGCGGCGGGCTCGACCGGCGAGGTCGACCTCGAGTTGTGGCGCAGCGGACGGCTGCCCGGCGGCGAGGTGCTGCTGGAGGACGGCGTGCCGTACGCGCTGGGCTCCCGGCCGCGGTTCGTGGTCGAGCGGCTGCCGCACGACCGGCGCGTGCTGCTGCGGTATCCGCTGCGGCCGGCCATGCGCGGGATCCAGCAGGTCGGCCCGCTGCGCGCGACGATCACCGACCCGTTCGGGCTCTGCGAGTTCGAGCGGGAGCTGATCGGCCATTCGCGGCTGGTCGTCGTGCCGCGCGTGGTGCCGTTGTGGGGTCTGCCCGGCGGCGCCGGGGCCGGTGCGGGCGACG
The DNA here is from genome assembly GCF_042754125.1 of Amycolatopsis sp. NPDC059235. Classification (NCBI taxonomy): domain Bacteria; kingdom Bacillati; phylum Actinomycetota; class Actinomycetes; order Pseudonocardiales; family Pseudonocardiaceae; genus Amycolatopsis; species Amycolatopsis sp. NPDC059235. Next base: position 13,634 of record NZ_JBHZAG010000060.1, on the reverse strand, counting down.
ACGGAAGCGTCCGGCTGCATTCCGGGCAGGGCGAGCCGGACGTGATCGTGCGGCATTACCGCACTGGCGACGACATGCGGAAAGTCCACTGGCGTTCGACCGCGCGCCGCGACGAGATCATGGTCCGCATCGAGGAACGTCCTTGGCGCGGCGGCACGACAGTGCTGCTGGACCACCGCGCGGCCGCGCACCACGGAAGCGGTCCGACGGCCAGCTTGGAGTGGGCGGTGTCGTTCGCCGCTTCGGTGTCGCTGCACCTGCGGCGGACCGGCCACCGGGTCCGGCTGGTGACCGAACACGGCGTCTCGCTCGCGGACTCTCCCGGCGACGGCGGCGAAGGCTACGACAACCTGGTGCTCGACGCGCTGGCCGCGCTCCAGCCGGCGCACCAGCGAGACGTGACGCTCGGCCACGATCCGGCCGAAGGACAGGAACTGATCGCGATCCTGGGCACGGTGAGCGCGGAATCGGTGCACGAGCTGACGCGATACCGGGCGCGCGGCGTCCGCAGCCTCGCCGTTCTCCTGGACACCCCGACCTGGGCGGGTTCGGCCTCGCCGGACCACCTCGCCGCGGCGACGAAGGAATCGGCGGAGCTGCTGCGCGGAGCCGGCTGGGGCGTCGTGGTGGCCGGGCCGAAGACGCCGATGCCCGAGGTGTGGGGGCTGCTGTGCCGCGCGGGCACCCACCGGTCGACGGTGATCGGCGGAACGCGATGAGCGCAACGACCATCGTCGTGAGCGGCGAAGCCGGTTCTAACCGGCTTCGCCGCTCACGAGCACCCGAGGGGACCCGATGACCACCACCGCTCCCCGCCCGTCCGGCGCGCCGCCGATCCCGCACACCCCCACCCCGCAGCCGACCGATCCGCCGCCCGCGTGGCGGAGCAGCGTGCTGCCGCCGATCGCCGCCGGGCTCGCGACGCTGTGCGCGGCCACGTCGCTGACCAGCGTCGTGTCCGGATGGGCCTGGTTCGGGTACCTCTTCGTGGCCGTCGTGCTCGTCGCGGGCACCGGGCTGGCGCTGCGCTCGCTGCGCGCACCGACCGTCGTCGCCGGGTTCGGGCAGCTGCTCGTGCTGCTGTTCCTCATCACCGGCGCGTTCACGACGCAAGGCATCCTCACGATTTTCCCCGGCCCCACCGCCTTCGGCGAACTGCAGGCCACGCTCACCGCGGCGGCCGACCAGATCCGGATCGGCCTCCCGCCGGTCGACAGCACGCAGCCGATCCTGTGCCTGGTCACGATCGCGGTCGGCCTGGTCGCGGTACTGGTCGACACGCTCGCCGTCGCCGCCGCGGCACCGGCCGCGACCGGGCTCGTGCTGCTCTGCGTGTACGCGGTGCCCGCGGCGTTGTCGGACGAGCTGATGCCGTGGTGGACGTTCGTGCTCGGCGCGGGAGCCTTCGCGTGTCTGCTCGCCCTCGACGGCAACCACCGGCACCGCCGCTGGCGCAACCGCGACGCGCCCGGGTCCGGCAGCATGCTGCGGCTCGCGCAAGCCCCGGTGGCCGTGGTCAGCTCGGCGATCGTGCTCGGTCTGCTGGGCGGCGGGATCACCGTGGTCGGGACCGTCGGCAAGATCCCGTTCGGCTCCGGTCCCGGCGGCGACGGCGACGGAACCGGCGGGTTCGGCATCGCGCCGTTCACGCAGTTGCGCGGACTGCTCGACCAGGGCCAGAACACCGAACTGTTCCAGGTGCGAGGCCTCGGCGCGGACCGGCGGCTGATGCGCGCGTTCACCTTGGACACCTACACCCCGAACAAGGGCTGGGGCCTGCGCGCCGGCGGCCAGGCACAGAGCGGCGTGCTCGCGAACAGCACGCTGCCCGCCGCGCCCGGCGACGACGGCACCGGGGTGTCGAGGCAGATCCAGATCCAGCCGACGCGCTGGGTCGACAACTGGCTGCCGGTCTACGGAGCCCCGCGCGCGCTCCGGGGCGTGCCGCCGCAGTGGCTGTACGACCGGGTCAGCGGCTCGGTGTTCACCACGGCGAGCGAACCCGCGCCGGCGTACGTGGAAACCGCGTCGCTGAAGGAGCCGACCGCCGACGAACTGCGGGACGCCGCGCCGAAATCCGACGAGGTCCCCGCGCTGTACACGCGGATCGGCCAGGTCGACCGGCGGGTCTCGGCGCTGACCGACCAGCTCACCGCGGGCAAGACGAACAACTTCGACCGGGCCACCGCGCTGTGGCAGTACTTCAGCGCGCAGAACGGTTTCGTGTACGACACGAAGACCGCCGACGCCACCGACGCGGACGCGCTCGCCGACTTCATCCTCAAAGGAAAACGGGGCTACTGCGAGCAATACGCGTCGGCGATGGCGGTGATGCTGCGGGTCGCGCACATCCCCGCGCGCGTCGCGATCGGCTTCACCCCCGGCGTGTCCAAGGGCGACTACCAGTCGATCAGCTCGCAGGACGCGCACGCGTGGGTCGAGGCGTACTTCGGGGACAAGGGCTGGGTCAGCTTCGACCCGACCCCGCTCGCCGACGGACGCGGCATCGTCCCGCCATACCTCGAGCAGAACACCCACAACCCGCAACAGCCCAACGCGACTGACGACCTCCCGACGGCCCCGCGCTCGGCCGCTCCGTCCACCGGCGCGTCGGCCGACAAGACCCACGACCAGGCAGCTCCCGCCGCGCCCGCGGACACCACCCCGGACGACAGCTGGCTGACCTGGCTCGCGTTGACCCTGGCCGTGCTGGGCGCCGCCGCCGTTGCCGCGTCTTATTTCCTGCGCCGCCGCCCCCGTCCCGGCCTGACCCCGTCCGGTGTCCCGCCGGGCGCCACGCCTGACGGCAACGTGCTCGTCAGAAACCCTGTCACCGCCCCGACTCCGCTGCACCTGGCCGCGTTGTGGCTGCCGCTGACCGGAGCCGTCCTGCTGGTCGCCGCGATCGGCTTGCTGGCCGGGACAGTGTCGTGGTGGTTCGCCTTGGCGGTCGTGCTGATCCTCGCGGCGACCGGCGGCCCCGCCGCGATCCGGGACCTGGTGCGCCGCCGCCACCTCCAGACGATCGCGACGCACTCCCCCACCGCGGCCGACGCGGCGTGGCGCGAGCTGAAGGCGGAGTGCGCGGACCGAGACCTGCCGATCTCCGACAGCGACACGGTCCGCGTGGCCGGCGGAAAGATCGCCGAACGCCACCGCCTGGACGAGCCCGGGCGGGAGGCGCTGCGGACGGTGCTGGGCGCGGTGGAACGCAGCTGGTACAGCGACGAGGCCGCTCCGGACGCGACCTTGGAGCCTGCTTTCGGGCAGCTGCGGGACAGCCTGCGCCGGACCGCTCCGTTGTCGCTGCGGGGGCGGCTGTTCCCCCGGTCGGTGCTTCGCCGACGGCGGTGAGCTTGCTTATCGCAGATCAGTGAGGAGCCCGTCCAGTGCCTTGGCGAGAGCCGTGGCGTTGGGCTGGTCGAACCACGTGGTGCGGATCCGCTCGTTGTTCCCCTTGGGCGTCTCGTGATCGGCGGCAAGCTGTTCCAAAGTGCGGCTGTCGTCATTCAGTGCGCGGCCGACGTTCTTGAAGAGGCTGCGCACATACCGGTCGGCGACGTCCGGCGAGATGCCGTGGCCGGCGGCCCACGAGGTGAGTGTGGCGAGGTAGGCGTAGTGGGCGGTAAAAGTCCCGGTCAGCGCGGAGAAGACGTTGAAGGCGTCCTCGTCGGCGACGGGAAGCGCCCCGCCTAACTGTGCGAAGAGAGCGTCCACCGCCGGGTGCGAAGGGCAGGTCACTGTCACGGAGCGACGCTCGCGCACGGCGGGCAGCGGGATGGCCCGGACGGTCGGGGCACCAGTGGCGAGGGTCCGGCGCAGATCGTCGATGGCGACACCGGCCATCAGGCTGACGACGGTCTTGTCGTCGCCCACCTTCAGCCCGTCGAGTGCCTCGCGATGGTCCTGGCGTCGCACGGCAATGATCACCAGGTCCGCGCTGTCGACGACCTCCTGATTGTCGACGCACACCTGCACGCCCTCGAAGCGCTCGGACAGTTCGGCGGCGGCGCGGGCTCCCCGGGGAGAAAGGAAGATCTCCGGCGACGCACCGCTCTCGCTGCGCAAGCCTTCGACGATGGCCTTGCCGATCTCGCCCACGCCGATGATGCCTATCCGCTGCATTGGGTTGTCCTCCATGGTGCGTCGTGGCTCGTCACGCCGTCCGCCTTCTGGTCCACAGCAAGGCGACCGCGAGAACGCCCGCCAGGCAGGGAATCGTCCCCGCCCAGCCCAGTTCCGGCGGCAGTCCGGTCGCGCCGGAAGTGTCCTTGGTCAGCAGTCCGGCGAGCCCGGCGCTGATGCCGAGCACGAGCAGGACGGTCGTGGCGGGCCGGGCCCATTTCTTGCCTGCCTTGACGGCCCAGGCCGCCGTGAGCCAGCCAACGACGCCGAGCGCTCCGATGGCGGACAACACGACCAAGTAGGTGGTGACGGCGGAGTCGACCTGTGCCGGGGAATAGGCGGGATAGCCGGTCTGGATGTGGTCTGCGAGCAGGTGGGTGGTGCCGCGGTCGACGTAGGCGGCGATCGTCGCCAGGACGGTGAGCGCGAGACCCGCGTAGATCGCCGCGAGCGGGCCTCGTGCCTGAAGTTGTTGTGTCATCAGGATCTTCTCTCGTCAGTGCTTTCCGGTCATGGCGACGCCGTGGTCGTCGCTTCGGATCGTCGTGCTGCTCGGTCACTCCGCCAAAGCCGCGCGGAGGAACGCGAAGATCTCCGCCTGAGCGGCCTCGGCCTGTGGCTCCACACCGGGCAGTGTGAGAAACGCGTGCTTCGCACCGGGGTATTCGGTGAGCCGCACCGAGGTTCCCGCCTCGCGCAGCCGCTCGGCGTAGCGGCGGCCGTGGTCGGCGACCGCGTCCTGGGTGGGCACCACCACGAGCGCCGGGGCGAGCCCGCTCAAGTCCTCTGTGGACAGTGGCGAAACAGCGCCGGCGTCAGCTCCCGGCGGGACGGCGAGCCGCTGGAAAAGCTGCAGCAGCGGCCGTGCCCGGCTCGGGCTGTATGCGTATTCGGCGATCGAGGGGTAGTCGAACATCGTCTCGGTGACGTCGGCCACCGGGTTGACCAGCACCTGCGCCTTGAGCTCCAGCCCAGCTTCCCTGGCGCGGACAGCCGTCAGCGCGCTGATCAGCGCTCCGCAACTCTCCCCGAACACGGCCACGCGCCCCGGGTCCACGCCGAACTCCGCGGCCTGCCGCATCACGTGGCGAAGCACGTCCCAACCGTCGTCGGCAGCGTTCGCGAGCGGGCTGTCGGGAGCGAGGAGCCGATGCTCGACCGAGACGACGACCGCGGGCAACCGTGCGGCGAGGTGGCTGTTGGTCCAGTCGCACTGCGCGGCCGTGCCAACGAAACCGCCTCCGTGGACGTGGACCACCAGCGGCAGGCCAGTCCGGTTTCGCGCCGGCCGGTAGACCCGCACCGGCAGGTCGCGCCCAGGCAGCGCGATCTCCCGCCACTCGATCGCGGCATCGGGATGCGGCTCCCCGAGGATCGCCCGCGCCGCGCCGGAGGCCCGGAAGCGGTTCTCCGCCTCGCGATAGACCAGCAGTTCCTCAGTCGTGATCACCGAGAAATCCGGCTCCGGCGGGCGCGTCTCGGCAGCGAATTCACTCATGTTTCCTTCTTCCCCAGTCGATGCGCCGGATGTGCTCCAGAGGCCGCCCAGCGCTTTGTCCTCATTATGCACACACCGTGTGCAACGGCAAGTGCATAGGTTATGCTGGCCTGGACGAGAGGGGCGAGATGACTGGCCGCAGGCGATGGTCGACCGACGAAATCCTGGACACGGCGGCGGACCTGCTGCGCACGAGCGACGCCGAGTCGTTCAGCGTGCGCAAGCTCGCCGCGGCGCTCGGGACTGATCCGTCGAGCCTCTACCGGCACTTCCGCAACAAGACCGAACTCCTGCGCGCCGTCGCCGACCGGATCCTCTTGGCCGCCATGGACGGCTACCGCCCCGAAGGCGACTGGAAGCAGCGCATCACCGCGCTGGGCCTGCGCCTGCACGCGGCCTTCGGCGAGCAGCCCCAGCTAGCGACGGTGTGGGGCCGCTACGCCTCCGGCGGCACCGGATCCCGGCTGGTCATGGAGGAACTGCTGCAGGCCCTGCGCGCGTCCGGCCTGCCCGACGAGCAGGTCCCGGTGCGATACCACCGCATCGTGATCCTGCTGGCCGCGCTGATCGCGTCCGAGGCAGGCATCAGCACCATCACCGCCGAGGAGTACGAACAGGGACTGGAGCAGTTCCGCGTCGCGGTGCTCGGCGCCGATCCCGAACGCTTTCCCGCCTTGGCCTTCTTCGCCCGCGACGTCCGCCCTCTCGGAGCAGACCGCCACGCCGCCTTCGAAGACATCCTCGCCTCCCAGCTCGCTCAGATCGAGGCCGAGATCCCCTGATTTCGCAGGTCCGACACCGACGCCGCGGCCGTTGCCGTGTGCCCGCAAGTCTGGGCACTGAGAAGTCCGCCCTGTCGCGGCGCAAGCCTGACCAGCACGTCAACTGTTCAGGACCCGGGGAACCACAACGCGGCCTCGGGCTCGGACTCGGCAGGCGCGCAAGCCGAGGTCCGCAATGGCCCCGCCCGCCGAGCCGCCATCCGAACCGGGCACGCTGAAGCGTTGCCTAGAACCGTTCCAACGGCAGGCAGGATCGAGCACTGACCTGAACTGAGCGCAGCGGCTCCCGGCTCCCGGCTCCCGGCTCCCGGCTCCCGGCTCCCGGCTCCCGGCTCCCGGCTCCCGGCTCCCGGCTCCCGGCTCCCGGCTCCCGGCCGAGCATTCCCGAATCGAGAGCGCGTCGCGCCTCATACCAGACCGAAGCGAACCGGAACCGACGCAGACCGAGCCCGCGTCTTGCCCCGCGGACCACCGGCGCGGAACCCGTGTCCCGCTAGCCGGTGCGGTCCGTGCCCGCGCACGAGAATCCGCGCTCCGCCCCGAGGGGAGAAGCGCGGATTCGCCGTCGTGCTATTGGCCTTCGAAGCGCTGGCGGAAACGTTCCTCCATGCGCTGGGTGAAGGAGCTCTTGCGGCCGGACGGCTTCCCCCCGCCGCCTCCGTCGTCATGGCTGTTCTTGCCGCCGCTGTCGCTGTGGCGCAGCGACGTCACGGCCATCATGACCCCGAAGAACATCACGAGGAACCCGAGCACGCTGACCACCGGCACGTCGGCGACCCGCAACACCGGGATCACCACACCGAGCACCAGCAGCGCAACGCCCACCACGAACAGGGCGATCCCCTGGATGCGCCGACGGCGCGCGGGTCGGCGCAACCGGGTGCCTCGCACCGTGGATGCGAACTTGGGGTCCTCGGCATAGAGCTCGCGCTCGATCTGGTCGAGCAGCCGCTGCTCATGCTCGGAGAGTGGCATCTTTCCTCCTCCGGCACAGCTGTCGCGGGCGCCGGGCCGCGCAACGTCCTGGACCCAACAGCCAACCCCAGGCGGGGTGGCACTGTCCAGGATACGAGCCCCGCGCTCGTCCGACTACCCGATCCCCGATCCGGAAATGATCGAATCGGGGGAAATCCCGCACAATGCGGGTTGACAGTGCGTCACCGCGACGGAAGTCACCCCCATCGGCGCAGTCCAGGACCCTCTGCCGCCCTGTCGGCCTCCCCCGGGCGGGGTCCCTCGTCACGGAGAGAGAGCGTCCGCGCGCCGACCACCCGCCCTGCCGACGCCCCGCCCGGGACGATCTTCCGCCGATCGATACCCTCCGATATTTTTTCACTTGCCCACCGCCAAGATCGGCAATCCCCCACCGCGCGAACAACCCGGATCCCGCTGACTCAGAGCGACCGCCGAACCCCTAATCCGGACCCCGGCCGCCGAGCCCGCACCGGACGCTTGCTGTCGACCGAGTGCCCATCCCGGCGAATCGCCCACGAACCCGCCGAGGGGGACGAGTCCGGCGCCGGTAGGCCCAGCCGCGAACCCGGCACGGCCCGCGCAACGGACCCGAGCGCCGTCGGCCGCGCGGTGACCCCGCACCTCGGCCTCGCCCTGACGCCCAGCCGCTCGGGCCGCCGGTCGCCAAATCCGGCCTGCTCCTCCCGACCGAACCCGCACCGCCTTCCCTGCCGACCCCGCTCCAGCACCCTCACCGAAAGCTCGGCCTCGCAGACGCCTACCCCTCCCGACCGAACGCGCCCGGCCTTCCCGCCGACCCCGCCCCAGCCCCGCACCGAAAACCCAGCCTCTCCGACGCCAGACCTCACTCCTCCCGAGGAGAAAGCAGCGAAGCAGGCCGAATCGCCGCCGAGCCGAACTTCAGTCTTGCCACGTCCGCCGCCACCTCGGCGTCCCGCCAGCGCGGCTCGTCGTTCGTGAACGACAGCTGCTCGCCCTCGTCTCCGGTGTCCAGGCCCTCCACCCGCACCCCGATCAGCCGGATCGCTCCCGTCGGCGCGTGCTCCGTCAGCAGTTCGACGGCCGTGCGGTGGATGTCGCGGGCCACGTCCGTCGCCGAGAGCACGGTGCGTGCTCGGGTGATCGTGCGGAAATCGGCGAACCGCACCTTGATCGACACCGTCCTCCCGCGCAGCCCGCGCGACCGGAGCGTCGCCCCGACCCGTTCGGACAGGCGCAGCAGCTCCAGGCTTAACTCGTCCCGGTTCAGGACGTCGATGTCGAAGGTGTGTTCGGCTCCGATCGACTTCTCCGCCGACTCCGGTTCCACGGCCCGGTCGTCATGGCCGTTCGCCAGCGCCCACAGGTGATCCCCGGCGGCCCGGCCCACCGAACGCCGCAGCCGGGCGGGCGGGGTGGCGGCGATGTCCGCGATCGTGTGCCAGCCGTGCTGGCGCAGCTGTTCCTCGGTCCGCTTCCCCACTCCCCACAGCGCCGACACCGGCAGTGGGTGCAGGAACTCCAGGGTCTCGGCGGCGGGAACGATCACCATCCCGTCCGGCTTCGCCATCCCCGAGGCCAGCTTCGCCACGAATTTCACCTTCGCGACGCCAACCGAACACACGATCCCGTGCTCCGCCTGCACGCGCTCCCGAATCCGCGCCGCCAGCACGCCCGGAGTCGCCCCCAGCCGCCGCAGCGCGCCTCCTACGTCCAGGAACGCCTCGTCCAGGCTCAGCGGCTCGACCAGCGGCGTCAGCTCCCGGAAAATCCCCATGACGCCGCGCGACACCTCGCCGTACAGCCCCGGCGTCGGCTGGATGCAGACCAGCTGCGGGCAGAGCCGTTTGGCCGTGGCGAACGGCATGGCCGAGCGCACGCCGAAGCGCCGCGCCGGATAGCTCGCCGCGGCGACGACCGAGCGCGGGCCGCCGCCGGACACGACGACCGGCTGGCCCGCCAGCTCCGGCCGCGTGCGCAGCTCGCACGACACGAAGAAGGCGTCCATGTCCACGTGAAGGATCGAGCAGCCGGTGTCGTCCGGCAGCTCGGTCGCGCCCGTGGTGACGCGGTAGCGGGCCATCCCGCTCGGCAGTTCGGCGTTTCTCCCCACGCCTCCGGACGCTACCTTCCGCCACCGACAATTCCCGGCGCTCGAGCCGCGGCGACCACGCTTACGGGTGGTTCGCAACGCCGCCAGGACGATTCCCGCACCGCGACGCGGCCGGGAATCGAGCTTCTCAGCCCCGCCGGGCGATGGCGTGCAACCGGCCCGCGACGTCGCGCAGCGCGGGCACCGCCGAAGCGCTCAGCTCGAACTCGGCCAGTTCGTCCTCGCGGACCCCGCCCGGCACGACGTCCGAGATCACCCGGTCGCCCTGCAGCAGCGTGACCTCCAGGCCGGCGGCCACGAGCGACTCGGTCAGCCCGGAACTGTCGTACCTGCGCAGTACGGTGTCCCCCGCGACAACTCCTTCAGCACCTTCCAGCAGCCGCTGCGCCTCGGAGATCCGGCCGGCCAGCGCGCGATGCAGCACGGCCGCGGTGCGGTTGGCCACCAGCACCGACACGGCACCGCCCGGCGAGACGGCCGTGGCGAGTGCATCGAGCACCGCGCGCGGGTCGTCGACGACCTCCAGCAGGCCGTGCGCCAGCACCAGGTCCGCGGACCCGGCCGGGACGTGCGCGCCGAGGGCGTCGGAGTCGTCGGCGATGACCGTGATCCGGCCGGAGACGCCCTCTTCCTCGGCGCGCCGGCGCAGCGTCGCGAGCGCGTTCGGGTTCGGTTCGACCACGGTGACCAGGCATCCGGCCGAGGCGAACGGCACCGCCCAGCCGCCGCTCCCGCCGCCGACGTCTACGACGACCGGCTGCTCCACGCCGCGGGCGCGGGCGGCCCGCAGTTCGGCCTCGAGCGCCCGGCGAACAGCGCCCGAACCCCGGGCGGCCACGGTGTCGGTCTTCATGGCCGACAGGGTAATGGCCGCCGGTCACTAGCCGTGACCCGCGTGGGCGCCGCAGCGGCGTTCGCCACCTTCCGCACTACCGCCCCGGCGGGCGGCCCGTAGGCTGTGTCGAGTGCACACGGTCGCCGTTCTCAGCCTCAAGGGTGGTGTCGGCAAAACGACGGTCGCGCTCGGTATCGCGTCGGCCGCGCTGCGTAGGGGAACCCGCACGCTCGTAGCCGACCTCGACCCGCAGGGCAACGCCACCACCTCGCTCGACCCGCCGTTCACCGACGCGACGCTCGCCGACGTGCTCGAGACGCCCGCGCGGGCCGTCCTCGAACGCGCGATCGCGCCCAGCGTCTGGAGCGAGGAGATCGACGTGCTGGTCGGCGCCGAGGAGCTGGAGTCGCTCAACGAACCCGACTCCGACGGCCGCCGCCTGGAAAACCTTTCCCGCGCGCTCGACGAGCTGCACCAGCACCCGTTGCGCGAGGACCCGTACGAGCTGGCGATCATCGACTGCCCGCCGTCGCTCGGCAGGCTCACGAAATCCGCTCTCGTGGCGGCCGACAGCGCGCTCATTGTGACTGAGCCCACAATGTACGCGGTCGCGGGCGCCCAGCGCGCCCTCGAAGCGATCGAACGGATCCGCGAGGACAGCAATCCGGCGTTGCGGCCGATCGGCGTGCTGGTGAACAAGCTGCGCGTGCGGTCGTACGAGCACCAGTTCCGAGTCTCGGAGCTGCGCGAGAATTTCGGCTCCCTGGTGATGCCGACCGCGATCCCGGACCGGCTCGCGGTGCAGCAGGCCCAGGGCGCGTGCAGCCCGATCCACGAGTGGCATTCCCCTGGCGCACAGGAAATCGCGCTGACCTTCAACATGGTCCTCGCCAAGATCCTGCGCTCCAACCGCGCCGGACGGCACCGCGTGCGCGCCGAGGAAGAAGCCGCGCAGGCGGAAGTGTCGGAAACCGCGGGCTGAACTCGTGCCCGAGGGCGACACCGTATTCCTGGCCGGAAAGCTGCTCGACCGCGCACTCGCCGGGAAAACCTTGGTGCGCGGCCAGTTCCGGCACCCCGAACTGGCCACAGTGGACCTCGCGGGCCGAGAGGTCCACGGCGTCGGCACCGTCGGGAAACACCTCTTCACGCGCTTCTCCGGCGACCTGACGCTGCACAGCCATCTGCGGATGGACGGCGAATGGAAGATCCAGCCCGCGGGCGCGAAGTGGTCGATGCCCGCCCATCACGCGCGCGTCGTGCTGATGACTGAGGACGTCCAAGCGATCGGTTTCCGTTTGCACGACCTGAAATTGGTGCCCACCGCCGAGGAACACGACCTCGTCGCACACCTCGGACCGGATCTCTTGGATCCACAATGGACAGAGGAACACGCCGCACTGGCCGCCGCCAACCTGGCCGCGAAACCGGACCGCGAGCTCGGCGACGCACTCCTGGACCAGCGGATCATGGCCGGCGTCGGCAACCTGTACAAGTGCGAGATCTCTTTCCTGCTGCGGGTTTCCCCGTGGACCCCAGTGTCCGAAGTGGACCCCGCACGGGCGGTGGCGCTCGCCCGCAAGCTGCTGGTCGCCAACGCGTGGCGGCACGAGCAAGCCACCACCGGCGACCTCCGCCGCGGCCGCCGCACCTGGGTCTACGAACGCACCCGCCAAGGCTGTTTCCGCTGCGGCGGCCCGCTGCTGGTGCGCCGGCAGGGCGACGGACCGTACCAGCGCCCGACCTGGTGCTGCCCGCGCTGCCAGCCCGGCCCCGTCCCGGCCGATGGACCGCCGCGCAAATGATGTTGCCGTACCGAGAGGTTCGCGGTTAGCGTGGCAGTACACGAGAGAGGAGGTGGTCCTAAGTTGTATTCACACAGGACGCGTGAGGTGGCTGTCCGCTAGCGGATGGCACGTGTAGGGACTTTGAGCAGCGATACAGCAAGAGCCACCTTCGGCTCATCGCCTGCTTCACGTGCTGCCTGCTGACGAATACCAGGCAGTCACCGGGTTCCCGGGGTTCTCGAGCACCGGTCCGGCTCGAGCCTGGACGCTGACGGCGTCCAGGAGGCGCCCCGGGAATTTCCATGTCCGCTTGCCGGTGACGCGTCGCCATGTTCCCTCTCGGCGATCACCGCGACGGTTCCTGCGGAGCGGGAGAAGTCGCTAGGCTTGGGGGATGCTCAGGCCGGACTATCCGATCAGCACCGAACGCCTGCTCCTCCGCCCCTTCAGGGACGACGATCTCGATGCCCTGAACTCGTTCCAGTCCCGCGCGGACGTCGTCCGCTACCTGTACTGGGGGCCTCGCAGTCGCGCGGAATCCGCCGCCGCGCTGGCGAAGCGCGTCCACAGCGCGACGCTGTCGGAGGAAGGCCAGTTCCTCGCCGTCGCCGTGGAACTCGCCGAAACCGGGCAGCTCATCGGGGACCTCAACCTCGAATACCTCAGCGCCGAACACCGCCAAGGCGAGATCGGCTTCGTCTTCCACCCCGACCATCACGGAAAAGGCCTGGCCCTGGAAGCGACGAGAGAAGTCCTGCGACTCGGCTTCGAAGACCTGGGGCTGCACCGCATCATCGGCCGCTGCGACGGCCGCAACACCGCGTCGGCGGCGCTGATGGAGCGCCTGGGCATGCGGCAGGAAGCAAGGCTGCGGGAAAACGAGATCGTCAAAGGCGCATGGACCGACGAGTTGGTCTACGCCATGCTGGAAGACGAGTGGAAAGCCGGCGCTGCCCGGCTGAACTGACACCCGGGACGGCTGGTTCGCGGATGCCGCCGGGCGGGCATGGGAAGTCGGATGTTTCGGCGGGGCCCCGGCTGAAAGCTGGCCTGCCTCAAGCAGGTCTCTGGGCACGGATGCCGGGCACGATCTCAGGACGCCCACAGACTCGCTACATGCCGTGAAGGGCTCCTTGAGGGACTCTGATTCCCTCAAGGAGCCCTTCACAGACATCACCCGCTCGAGACCGCCGCAGTCGGTGCCGTGAGGGGAACCCTGAGGGACTCTGATTCCGTCAGGGTTCCCCTCACGGACCTGAATTCCCTCAAGGGTGGCGCGGCTGGCCGGGTTGGGCGCGCAAGTGCCGATTGATGGGTAAACGCGGGGCTGCGCGGCTGGTCAAGTTGGGCGCGCGGGCACGGCGCAAGCAAGTGCGCGCGCCCAACCGCAACCAAGCCACCCAACGATCGAGGCACCCAGCCCCCAAACCGCACCGCTGCACCCAACGATCGAGGCACCCAGCCCCTCCCCCGCACCCCGATACGAAGCTCTCCTGCGGTCTGGGGGTGCTTGTCCAGGCCAAGTTAACGGCGGGGGCCG
>NZ_JBHZAG010000059.1:0-67024 GCF_042754125.1 Amycolatopsis sp. NPDC059235 | reverse complement strand
GGCCGTGAGGGGAACCCTGAGGGACTCAGAGTCCCTCAGGGTTCCCCTCACGGACGCGGGCAAGGGAGAGCAGCCCGTGGATCAGATCGTGTCGGGATCCACGTCAACTGCGGCGAAAAGCGTTCGCGCGCACAGGTCCCGCAGCTCCTCCGTGCTGATTTTCGGCTCGTCCAGCCAATCCAAAATCAACGTCGCCACAAACGAAAGCCACCCTCGGACCGCCAGTTGCGTCGTTGCGGTTACTGGGCGTAGCAAACTCACCGCGGCCAGGATTCGCTCGGCGTTCGCTGCCATTCCGGCCTCGCAGATTTCCCGGATTTCGCGGTCCGCGTCGCCGGCGCTGCGGTGCACGATGCGGTAGCCGTCGGGATGGGTGCGGGCGAATTCCAGGTATACCTCCAGCCCCGCGCGCAGTTGCTCGGCCACCGGCAGTGCTGGGTCGGGTTCGCTCATCGCCAGCAGTTGGTCGCGCTGGACGCGGACGATCGCGGCGAAGAAGTCCTTCTTCGTGGGGAAGTAGTGGTACAGCAAACCGCGCGAGACGCCTGCGATTTCGGCTACCTCTTCGATCCACACCTCGTCGTAGGGGCGTCCCGCGAACAGGCCTGCGCCGATGGTCAGCAGCTGTTCGCGCCGCTGTTCGGTGCTCAGGCGCGTCCGCATCTTCCCAGCTTACTTGACACCGGTTCAGTAGCGGGGGATGGTGACCCTATTGGATGCGGGTTCAGTAGGGAGCGAACTGTGGACACCACCGCGATTCCGCACCGGCCGGGTCGGTTGCCGGTGCTCGGGGACCTGCTCGGGACCAATGTGCGCACGCCGTTGCAGAGCACCATGCGCGCCGGCGCGGGGCTGGGGCCGATTTTCACCCGCAAGTTCTTCGGGCTGGAGATCGTGTTCGCCTGCGGGCTCGACCTGGTCACCGAGCTGAACGACGAGTCGAGGTTCGGCAAGCACGTCGGCCTCGGCGTCGAGCGTTTGCGCGGGGTCGTCGGCGACGGGTTGTTCACCGCGCACACGCGCGAGCCGAACTGGCGGCTGGCTCACGACATTCTGCAGCCCGCGTTTTCCGCCGAGGCGATGCGCCGTTACCACTCGATGATGCTCGAGGTCGCCCGCGAGCTGACGGCGTCGTGGGACGAGGCGACCGGTCCGGTGGATGTCGCGGCCGACATGACGCGGCTGACGCTCGAGACGATCGGCCTCGCCGGGTTCGGGTACCGGTTCGGGTCGTTCGAGCGGGCCGAACCGCATCCGTTCGTCACCGCGATGATCCGGGCGTTGCGGTTCGCGCAGCTGGACAACGTCAAGCTGCCGTTCGTGCGGCGTGCGCTGGCCGGGTCGTCCGCGCAGAATCAGGCTGACATCGCGACCATGACGAATCTGGTCGACGAGGTCATCGAGAGCCGCCGCCGGGAAGGCGGCGAAGCGCGTGACCTGCTCGGCCTGATGCTCACCGACGGGCACCCGACGACGGGGGAGCGGCTCGACCCGGTGAACATTCGCAATCAGGCCATCACTTTCGTGGTCGCGGGCCATGAGACGACCTCGGGCGCGCTGTCGTTCGCGTTGTACTACTTGACGCGGCATCCCGAACTGCTCGAGAAGGCCCGCGCCGAGGTCGATGCGGTGTGGGGCGATCGCGAACCGGCGTTCGGGGATGTGGCGAAGCTGCGGTACGTCCGGCGCGTGCTCGACGAGGCGATGCGGCTGTGGCCGACCGCGCCCGGCTACACCCGGGAGGCTCGCGAAGACCTTGTGCTGGGCGGAAAATACCGGATGCGCAAGGGAGATTCGATCATCGTTCCGCTGCCGATGCTCCACCGCGACCCGACGGTGTGGGGGCCGGACCCGGAGAAATTCGACCCGGACCGCTTCGAGCCGGCGGAGGTGCGGAAGCGTCCGGCTCAGGCGTACAAACCGTTCGGCACCGGGGAACGCGCGTGCATCGGCCGCCAGTTCGCGTTGCACGAAGCGGTGCTGGCGTTGGGGATTATGTTGCAGCGCTACGACTTCGAGGCAGATCCCGCGTACGAGCTGAAGATCGTGGAATCGCTGACGCTGAAGCCGAGCGGGTTCACTGTCCGGCCGCGGATCCGCGAGCGGGCGACGGAGCTGACCTCAGCTGGCCGCTAGCTCCCCGGACAGCGTCTCGTGCATCGACGCGCGTCCCGGATGTGCGCGGACGAGAGGCCGATGACTGCTCGATCCGGGTCGTCGGCGTAGTCGAATTGATAGACAAGATCGTTGCTGGACGCGAGGTTGTCGGGGAACGTCGACAGCCGGGTCCGGCTGCTCGCGACCTTCACGTTGATCATCGTCCGGCCGATCATCGCGCAGCCGCCCATGCCGCTGAAAATCCCGGTGACGACGTTGGCGATGCTCTGCCCGACCGCTTCGCGGGTCTTGTTCGAGTGCGTGTCCGTGGATGACGCCGCCTCCCGCCTTCAGGTGAGTCTTGGATCACTCGCTTTACCTGGTCCATCGGGCCGCGCTACGATCAGGGCAGTCGTACAGGACGATCGCCCTGTACGACTGCACAGGGCGATCGAACAGGGCGATTGACCGAGATGGGGCGGGATGAGTTCTCCGGCGGCGGCACGCGGCCAAGAGGTACGGCAGCGGTTGCTGGCAGCGGCGACGGAGCTGGTGCCGGAACGCGGCTGGACCGCGGTGAGCACCCGCGTGCTGGCGGATCGCGCCGGGGTGACGTCGAGCGTGGTGCACTACCACTTCCCGTCCCTGCAGGCGTTGCTGCGCGAGGCGGTCCTCGACGCGATGCGCGAGGTGCTGGAGAGCGTCGGCCCGGCGCTGGCCGCGACGCAGAACCCGGCTGATCTGGTCTCCGCGCTGTTCGGGTCGGTCGAGCCGTACAGCGGAGTGGATCCGTTGTCGGTGCTGTTCGTCGAGGCCTACCTGGCGGCGCGGCGCGACGACGAGCTGAGGGAACAGATCGGGGGACTGCTCCTGGCGTTCCGCGCGCAGGTCAGCCGCTGGCTCGCCGAACGCGGCGTTCCCGAACCGGATGCGACCACGGAGGTGCTGGTGGCGACCATCGACGGCCTGCTGCTGCACCGCGGCCTCGCCCCCGGCGGCGATCCGGCAGTGGTCACTGCCGTCCTGCGAGGGCTGGTCACTCAACCTTAGGGGGATGCGATGAGAATCCTGGTCTGCGGCGCTGGCATCGCCGGGCTGGCCGCGGCGAACCGGCTGTCCGCGCTGGGCAACGAGGTGACGCTGGTCGAGCGGTCGCCCGGCCCGCGCCCGCAGGGATACATGATCGACTTCTTCGGCACCGGCTACGACGCGGCCGAGGCGATGGGTGTGCTGCCCGCGATCAAGGAGGCGGCGTACCCGGTTTCCGAAGCGGTTCTCCTTGACGCACAAGGGAAGCGCCGATCCGAGATTCAGTTCGCCCGGTTCGCGCGCACCGTCGGCGGCCGGTTGCTGAGCGTCCTGCGGCCGGATCTGGAACAGGCTTTGCGCGCGACGCTGCCCGCGGAGGTCGAGTTTCGGTACGACAGCGGGGTAGTCGCGGTCGAGGACGACGGAGACCGAGTCGTCGCCACCCTGTCGGATGGTTCGGTCCTGGAAGCCGATCTGCTGGTCGGTGCCGACGGAATCCATTCCACGGTCCGGCGGCTGGTGTTCGGCGAGGAATCGCAGTTCCTCCGCTATCTCGGCTTCCACACCGCGGCGTTCCTGTTCAAGTCGCCCAAGATCCAGGCAGCGGCGGCTGGCCGGTTCTGCCTCACCGACACCGTCGGTCGCCAGATGGGTTTCTACGGTCTGCGCGCCGGAACGGTCGCCGCCTTCGCCGTCCATCGCACGCCCGATCCCACCATGCCCGACGACATCCGGGCGTCGTTGCTGGACACCTACGGCTCGCTGGGCTGGATGGTGCCGGAAGCGTTGACGCACTGTCCGCCGTCCGAGGAGATCTACTACGACCAGGTCGCCCAGATTGAGATGCCGACGTGGAGCAAGGGCCGGGTCACGCTGGTCGGGGACGCGGCGTATGCGGTGTCGCTGCTGGCCGGACAGGGCGCGTCACTGGGCATCGGAGGGGCGTACGTGCTGGCAGATCAACTGAACCGAGCGTCGACCATCTCCGAGGGGCTGGCGGAGTACGAGCGGCTCTGGCGTCCCGTCGCGGCTGACAAACAGCAAGTCGCCCGCAACGGCGCGCGCTGGTTCCTCCCCAACAGCAAGCCGCAGCTCCAGTTGCGTCGGCTCGCGCTGAAACTGGCGCGGTTGCCCGGAATTGACCGATTCGTGGCCGGAAGTTTGACCGGGAAATCCACTGCGCTCATCACGAACCTGCACCATTCGGCGAGGGAAGGAGTCCGACCGTGAACCCGATAGCGCGCACGGTCTTCAAGGCGCCGGCGAAACTGTACGACCGCGACCTGGGTTGGGTGCTGGGCAAGCGTTTCCTGTGCCTCACGCACGTCGGTCGCAAATCCGGCCGGCAGTACCGGACCGTGCTGGAAGTGATCGGCCTCCGTCCTCAAGCCGACGAAGTACTGGCCATCGCCGGTCTGGGCCCGTCGTCTGACTGGTACCGCAACATCCAGGCGGCTCCCGCGGCGGAGGTCGCGATCGGCCGCCGAAAGTTCGCTCCCCAGTACCGGATCCTCGACGAACCCGAAGCAGCCGACGCCATCGCGGACTACGAACGGCGAAACCTGCTGCTGCGCCCCGTCCTGCATCCCGTGCTGAGCAAACTGCTGGGCTGGCACTATGACGGCTCCGACGCGGCGCGGCACCGGATGGTCCAGCAGTTGCCGATCGTCGCCTTCCGCCCGCGCGGCGGAGCCGAAACCGACCAAGAGGGTACTGACCACTGATGAACTACATCGCCGAACTGCGCGAACTGGTCGGCACGCGTCCGCTGATCCTGCCCGGAACGTCGGTGCTGATCGCCGACGAACGCGGCAGGCTGCTGCTGGTGTTCCGCGGGGAAAGCCAGGACTGGGGCCTGCCCGGCGGGTTCCTCGACCCCGGGGAGTCCTATGAGGACGCTGGCCGGCGCGAGGTTCGGGAGGAAATCGGCCTGGTGGTAAGGGATCTCGAACTGCTGGGTGTCTATTCCGGACCGGAGTACTTCTACCGGTACCCGCACGGTGACGAGGTCCATAACGTGACCGCCGCGTTCACCGCGACCGTCGAGAACACCGAGGTCGCTGTGGACGGGACGGAGATCACCGGGTACGAATTCTTCGAGCTGGACCGGTTGCCGGACGACATCATCGCCCCGGAACGGCCGATCGTCGAGGACTACGTGAAGCGGTTCGGCAGCTAGCTCTTCGGCGGCAGATTTCCTGCCGCGACGGCTGTTTCAGAGCCGTCGAGCGCGCAGTACACAAGTCGACATCGGCAGTGTGAACGTCCCTGACGCGGTCTCCGGCCGCTCCGCGAGGAAACCACGGATCCGGTCAAGCGCCGCGGACCGCTCAGGTTCCGGCAGCACCAGCATCCCGGCCCGGGTGGACAGAGTCGCGACCAACGTGTCAGCGGTCCGGTCCTGACCGTGCGGGAACTCGGCTCGCTCCGGCGACTCGAACCTGGTCGGCGAACCGGCTTCCGGAAGATGCGCGGTCGCGGAACGCCAGCCGGACGGGGTGTCGCGCGGCCCGATCGCCGCGCTGCCGCTGACCCGCGCCAGCTCGGCGACCCAGTCCGCCTGGTCGTCCACGACATTCCACAATCCGGCCAGAATCCCGCCGGGCGCAAGGACTCGCGCGATCTCCGGGCCGGCGGCGTCCATGTCGAACCAATGCATCGCGTTGCCGGACAGCACGGCGTCGACGGACCCGTCCGGCAGCGGGATCGTTTCGGCACTGCCTCGCTCGGCGCGGACGTCCGGCAGCGCGCGCCGCAGTTCGCCTAGCATCGCCGGGTCCGGCTCGACCGCGATCACGTCGGCACCCAAAGCGGCGGTGAGTTTTCCGGTGCCCGCGCCGAGATCGAGCACCCGAGGCCCGGGTGCCGCGTCGAGAGCCCAGCGCACCGCGGCCTGCGCGTAGTCCGGACGATGCTCGGCGTACGCGGACGCCGCCGCACCGAACGACAAGGCAGGGTGATTCATCCGCCGAGCCTATCGGAGCTTCAGGCCTGCCGAAGGCAGAACGGATGCCCAGCCGGACTGGCATACACGCGGCCGGAAAGCCGACGCGCACCCGCCTCCACTGCCCGTTTCTCCGCCGCGGCAAGATCGTCCGCGGTGACGTCCAGATGCATCTGCTGCGACCCTCCGTCCGGCCATTCCGGCGGCAGCTGCCCGGCGGCGTGCTGAATCACCAGCACCGGAAACCCTTCAGCCCGCAGGAGGTGGTGAGTTTCCGTCGTCGCGACCGAACCGCCGAGCAGCCGATGCCAGAACGCGCTCTCCTCCTCAAGCGACGCCGCGTCGATGATCACCGCGCCAAGCTTCAAATCCATGGGACACTCCCTCTGTTACGACGGTCAGACGGCCGGGATAATCCCGCCGTCGACCCGGAATTCCGCCCCGGTCAGCCATTTCGCCCGGCTGGACGCGAGAAACGCGATCATCTCCGCCACGTCCGACGGATCGCCCGGCCGCCCCATCGGCACGCCCAGCCGGTCCACGATCTGCTGCTGGATCTCGTCCACCCCAACGCCTTCCTGGGACGCGATTTGCTGAAGATGTGCGGCCGCGCCTTCCGTGACGACAAACCCCGGCAACACGCACACGACCCGCACGCCCTGCGCGCTGATCTCCGTCGCCAGCGAGCGGCTGTACACATTGAGAGCGGCCTTCGCCGCCGCATAAGGAGCTTCACCGCGCTGCGGCAGGTGACTCGCGATCGACGACACGTGCACGACCACGCCGGACCCGCGCTCGACCATCCCCGGCACCAGCGCACGATCGAGGCGAACGGCGCTGAGCAGGTTCATCTCCAGGTCGGCGAACCAGGATTCGTCGGTCCGCTTGAGCGTCGGCGAGGGTTCGGTCGCCGCTCCCGCGTTGTTGACCAGGACGTCGACCCCGCCGACGCTCTCGACCACCCGGCGGCCAAGCTCCGCCGCGCCTGCTTCGGTCGAGAGGTCCGCGGGGAGAAACGTCGCGGGCAGATCGTCCGGCGGTGCGCTGCGCGAAGCCGTCAACACGGTCGCGCCGGCGGCGGCGAAGCGGCGGACCGTTGCCGCACCCAGCCCTCGGCTGCCGCCGGTCACCAGCACGCGGAGGCCCGCGAGACCCTCGTCCGGAACTGTCATGGCATCGCTCCCGCACTAAGGTGAGTCTGACTCCGGAAACGATACACTAAACTGAACCGGACTCACTTTATGGAGGTGCTGGTGCCGTCCACCCGTCCGTTGCGCGCCGACGCGCGACGCAACCGTGATGCGCTCCTCGCCGCCGCGCGAGAAGCGTTCCTCGCCGGAGAGTCCGACGCGCATGTCGACGAAATCGCCAAGCGGGCCGGGGTGGCGGTCGGCACGCTCTACCGGCACTTCGAGACGCGGGAAGCGCTCGTGGAAGAGGTGTACCGGCAGGAAGTCGACCAGTTGTGCGCTGTGCCGGCTCAACTGCTCGCACAGCACGCGCCAGACGAGGCGTTGAGATATTTCCTGCTGCGGTTGGTGGACCACGCGGCCGTCGGCAAGGGGATGGCGGTCGCGCTGGAGAGCATCATGGCGACGGATTCGCCGGTGTTCGAGGACGCCCGTGCGCAGATGGCGGGTGCGCTCGACGAGTTGCTCGACGCCGGTGCCGCGGCCGGAAAGCTCCGCGCTGACATCGGCGGACGCACCATGCTGCGCGCCCTCGGCGGGATGTGCGGGATGCGCATCACGGAGGGCTGGCGGGACGAGGCGGTCCGGATCACGGAGATCCTGCTCGACGGATTGCGGTACGGGGCTGTGCGGACTTCGTGAGCGGCAGGGGTCGAACGGGCTGATGCCGGGGCGGCTGCTCGGGCAGTTCGCCTGCCGCTTGTCGGCGAGGTCGACCGGTTCCTGTCGCGGGGATGGCTCGGGCTCAACCAGGGCATGGTCCTGGGATCGAGGCGGGCAACATCGGCAGGTTCACCCAGACCCGAAGCCCGGGCTCAAGGCAACCAACACCGGCGGATTCAGCCAAAAACCTCGCCCCGGCCTGCGGGCCTCGCCGTCAACGACGAGGCCCGCCGAACCGGAACCGGACCACCGGCCGCATCTCCGCGGGAGTCTTACTTGCCGAGCGCGTCCACCCCGGCCTGCGCGAAGCTCTCGTCCTGCGCACCGGAGGGCGCGCCGGCCACGCCGACCGCCGCGATCGGGGCGTTGTTCGCGTCCACCGGGACCGCTCCGGCGAGGAACAGGGTGCCCTTGATGTCCTTCAGGGTCGGGGCCTGCTGCAGCCGGCCGGTCAGCTCGGAGGTCTTGGCGTTCCACGAAACCGCGGTGAACGCCTTCTCCTCGGCCGACGAGTACGACTGCGGGCCCGCCCCGTCGCCGCGCAGGGTGACGATGGTGTTGCCGTCGCGGTCGACCACCGCGACCGACACGTGCTGGCCCGCCTTCTCGGCGGCGGCGAGCGCGGCCTGCGCGGCCTTCTGCGCGGCGGCGATCGACAGATGAGTGGTCTGGACCAGGCCCTTCGGCGCGGCCTGAGCGGGAGCGGCGGCGGGGGCGGCGGACGCGGCCGGGGTGGCGGCGTTGGCGGCCAGCGCGCCGGTGGTGGCGGCTCCGATCACGGCGAGGCCGCCGACGACGGTGGCGATGCGGGTCTTGGCGGTGAAGTTCTTCATCGGGTGCTCCTTGGCTTGTCCGGCTTGATGCGTTCATCGTGCGTCCGGGACCGCCTTCACCGGATCGGAGTCTCGGCTCGCCTCGCGGCGCGGAACGGCCGACACTCAGGTCATCCGATCGGCTGATGCCGGCCGGGTTCGCACAGGTCAGGCTCCACTGAGGACCTGAAACGGAGGTGGCGATGACTGATCGGGACGCGCGCTGGCTGGCCGCGACCATGCACACGGCGTTCTTCCTGCTGCTGGTCGCGTCGATCGTGCGCTTCCTCGACCACCATCACGGCGAACCGGCCGCGCCCTGGGTGATCGCGCTGACCGGCTGCCTCGCCGCGGTCTACGCGGTCGGCCTGGTGCTGCGGGTGACCGGTCCGGAGGAGGTGACCGTGCCGTATCTGGCCTGGCTGACCGTCGTGACCGTGCTGTGGGTGGTGCTCGTGCTGCTCGCGCCGAGTTTCGCGTGGTGCGCGGTTCCGCTGTTCGTCACTGGCCTCCGCACGCTGCCGACCGTTCCCGCGTTAGTGCTGGTGACGCTGGTGACCGCGCTGGTGGTGCTCTCCCAGAACCGGCTTTCGACCGGCTTCGACCCGAACCTGACCATCGTGCCGGTCGCCGTCGCCGCCGTGACTGCCGCGGTGATCACGTACCTGCGGCGGCAGGCGGTGCGGCTGCGGGAAACCGAGCGTCGCGCGGGAATGCTGGACGAACGGCAGCGGCTGTCTCGCGAGATTCACGATGCCTTGGCGCAAGGTCTGTCCAGCCAAGCGATGCTGCTGCAAGCGGCCGACCGCGCGTGGGCGAACCCGGACCTGGCGCGCGAGCATTTGCATGCGGCACAACAGATCGGTACGCGAAACCTCGCCGAAGCCCGCGGTCTCGTGCAAGACCTGGCCCCGGCCGATCTCGACGGACACTCGGTCGAGGAGGCGCTGCGCAACGTCGCCGAACGCGAACCGCGGCCGGTGCGCGTCCAGGTCGACGGGCCCGCCCGGCCGCTGCCCAGCCGCGTGCAGTCCACTTTGGTCCGGATCGCGCAGGGTGCGCTGGCCAACGCGCGCGAACACGCGGACGCGTCGGGAGTGGCGCTCACCCTCACCTACCTAGACGATGAGGTCGTGCTGGACATCACCGACGACGGCCGGGGTTTCGACCCGGCCGCCCCGAGCGCCGAGGGCCGCGGCCACGGCCTGCCCGCCATGCGCGCGCGGGCGACGCAGCTCGGCGGCCGGCTGACCGTCGAATCCGCGCCCGGCCAGGGCACCGCCATCTCGGCCGCGATTCCGTTGGGACCCAACCATGTCTGACGATCAGCCCATTCGGGTCGTGCTCTGCGACGACCCACGCCATGGTCCGGGCCGGACTGCGCGCGCTGCTGGCCGGCGCCGGTGGAATCGAGGTCGTCGGCGAGGCGGCGACGGGGCAGGAAGCGCTCAACCTCGCCGCCGCGTTGCGGCCGGATGTGGTGTTGATGGATTTGCAGCTGGGCGACGGAATGGACGGCGTGGAAGCGATCCGGCGGCTCCGCTCGGCTCCGACGCCGCCGCGAGTGCTGGTGCTGACCACGTATGACACCGACGCGGACATCACGCGCTCCATTGAGGCCGGTGCCACGGGATATTTGCTGAAGGCCGAGTCCGCCGACGAGCTGTACGCGGCGATCCGGTCGGCCGCGGCGGGACGCACCGCGTTGTCGCCGCCGGTGGCCGACCGGATGATGGCCCAGCTGCGCGCGCCGCGGCCGACGCTCACTGACCGCGAACGGGACATTCTCGAACAGCTCGCGCAGGGGCTGGGGAACCGCGAGATCGCGCGACGGCTGTTCATCAGCGAGGCGACGGTGAAGACGCATCTGGGGCGGATTTACGAGAAGCTCGGCGTGGATACCCGGGCCGGTGCGGTCGCCGTCGCGAAGGAGCAGCGGTTGTTGTCGTGAGTTGCGGTCACGAGGTTTTCGGTGTGGCTCGCATTCCGATGTAGACGCACGGGCTGCCGTTGGCGAGCTTGGAGAACACCACCGGTACCGGGTTCGCGCCGAAGGATTCTCCGCAGGCGGCGAACACTGTTTCGGTCACCGGCACCAGCTCTGCTTCCAGCGGTGGTGACCTGATCGGCGCTGTGCTGTCGTCGGCCCGGCTGGTCGTGGTGATCGCGCCTTCTGGCATGTTGATACCCGGGCTGGTGCGGTCGCCGTCGCGAAGGAGCAGCGGTTGTTGTCGTGAGTTCGGGTTGTGGTCATGAGGTTTTCGGTGTGGCTCGCATTCCGATGTAGACACACGGGCTGCCGTTGGCGAGCTTGGAGAACACCACCGGTACCGGGTTCGCGCCGAAGGATTCTCCGCAGGCGGCGAACACTGTTTCGGTCACCGGCACCAGCTCTGCTTCCAGCGGCGGCGACAGGTCCTTCATCCCGTCCACGAACTCGTACCTGATCCGCGCTTTGCCGTCGTCAGCCCGGCTGATCGTGGTGATCACGCCCTCCCGCGCATAGGTCCCGACCAGCGGCGCGATATCGACCGCGGGCGGGTCGGCCGGCGGCGCGAACGGCGGCGGCATCTCAACGTCGGCCAGTTCGCGCAGCAGTTCGCTGAACAGCTCGTGGTACAGCCGGTCGAAGTCGCCGCCGTTGGTCAGCAGTACGACCGCCACGCTGGCGTGCGGGACCACCCGCAGGAACGAATGCTGCGCGACGGAACTGCCGTCGTGTCCGAATCCGGCGACGCCGTTCCAGTCGTAGAGCGTCCACCCGAGGCCCCAGCCGTCGGCGGAGACGGTCCACTTGTCCGGGCTGTCGACCACCCGGCGCTGCATCAGCGCGACCGCGTCGCTGGACAGTACGCGCGTGCCGTCGGCCGCGACGCCGCCGTCCAGGTGCATCTTCGCGAAGCGTGCGACGTCGCCGGCGGAGATGATGACGCGGCCGTACGGTCCGGCTGAGCGCGGCATCAAATCCCAGACAGGCGTGGGTTCCTCGCCGAGGTGGCTCATCGCCACGCGGAAGCGCAAAGCCTCCTCGGGCAGCGTCATCGAGTGTTCCAGCCCAAGCGGGGTGAAGAGCAGGTCTTTAACCGCTTGGTCCCACGTCTTGCCGGTCACGACCTCGATGACCCGGCCCAGCACGGCGTACCCGACGCTGCTGTAGGACAGCGCCGTGCCGGGCGGGCAGTCCAGCGCCACCCCGGCGGCGGCTTCGACGTAGCGGGCGAGGCAATCGTCGCCGCGGCCGGAGTCGTAGGTGAAGTCGCAGGTCAGGCCGCCGGTGTGGCTGAGCAGCTGCCGGACGGTGATCGTCTCGGTGGCGACCGGGTCCGGCGTCGCGAATTCCGGCAGCAGCTTGACGATCGGGGTGTCGAGGTCGAGGGCGCCCGCGTCGGCCAGGTTCAGCACGACGGTCGCGGTGTAGGTCTTCGCGAGCGAGCCGGACAGGAACACCGAGTCGGTGGTGACCTCGACGCCGGTCCCTCGGTGCAGGACGCCGCTCGCGAGTTCGTGCACCTCTCCGCCGTCGAGCACGGCCAAGGACGCACCCGGAACGCCGTGGGCGGCGCGCAGAGTGTCGAGCCGGGCCTGCCAGTGCGCGTGATCGAAAGACATCAGTTCTCCCCAGTGAGATATTTCGGGCAGGGCGAAATCGCCTGACGAGATTCGCCAGGCGCGTGGTGAAGCCGGATTTACTTGCTGTGCAAGGCTTCGCGCCGAGCGCGCCATTCGACGGCGAGCTCGGGCATCCGCTCGGCGAGGAACTTCGTGAACTCCGCGAGTTCTTCCAGCCGCGCCCGTCGTTCAGCGGGCTGATCGGTCATCGCTTCCAGTCCGCGTCGCGCCAGTGCGCTGAGCGAGGCGTACTCGGACTGGTTGTCGAGCAGGCGCAGCCACACGTCCGGAGCGAGCCGCACGCGGTCGACCCGTTCCCCGGCCGTTCGCGTGCGCTGGACCCAGGACCACTCTTCGAGTTCGCTGATCGCGCTGGTGACCGCACTGCGGCTGGCCCGCAGCGCGCCCGCGAGTTCGGCGATCGTCTGCTGCTGCGGATCGCAGAGCAGCAGCCAGCCGATCACCCGCCCGGTCATCGGCGTCATGCCGTACTGCCGCGCGAAGTGGCGGCCGGCGTCGTCGGCGAACGCGAGTTCCCAGTCCTCGTCCATGCAGCTCAAGTTAGCGTAATGACTGAGATAACGCAAATCTCCGTCATTTCAGATGGATAGCTCCTTGCGTGCCACCCCGGCGAGCAGCAGTGACTCGTTGGCCGCGCAGAGCGGGAGCGGCTGGTCGTCCGGGCCCGCCTCCTCCGGATGCCACAGCGGCGTCCAGGTGACGCCGGGGTCGAGCAGTGCGAAGTCCCCGAACAGTTCGGTGATCTCGGCCCGGCTGCGGTAGATGAGATCGGTGCCCGCGTTGGCGTACCGCTCCTTCGCGTCGGCGAGGAGTTGCTCGCAGTGCGGCGGGACGCCCTCGTCGGTGACGTGGGACAGCGCCAGATACGACCCGGGCACGAGGAGATCGCGGTAGGCGGCGACGGAGCCGGGCCCGAGGTCTTCGGCGCCGCCGCTGTCCGGGGCGGGCGGCTGCCCGAAATGCAGGACGGAGATGAGCAGCAGGGCTACCGGCTGGTCCAGGTCGATCACGCCCGAGCCGGCGAGCAGGGACCACAGCCGCCGCGGGTCGCGCAGGTCGGCGTGCAGGGCGACGTGCCGGGCCGGATCGCCCTGGTCCCGCAGCAGGCTGGTGGAATGCGCGACGGCGACCGGTTCGCAGTCGACATAGGCGACTTTCACCTCTCCGGGGGCGATCTGCTCGGCGATTTCGTGCGCGTGCCCCATCGTGGGGACGCCGGAACCGAGGTCGACGATTTGCCGTATTCCCTTGCGCACCAGATGCCGGACCACCCGGTGCAGAAACCTCCGGTTGGCCTGCGCGATCGGGCGCACCATCGGGTAATCGCGCAGCATGCGTTCGGCGAACTGCCGGTCGATTTCCCAGTTCGCGGTTCCGCCGAGGTAATAGTCGTAGACGCGGGCCACGCTGGGATGGCTGAGGTCGATCCCCGGCGGCGGAAAGGACTCGTGTTCCAGGCCAGTCACCAGCTTCTCCTCGTGGTCGACGGCGCGGGATCAGCGTAGCCGCTCTCCGGGCCGCCGGACAGCGGGCGTACGGGTGCTGATCAGATCCGCTTCGGCTTCTTCGAGAAGAATTGCCGATTCCTCCGCCGAAAGGGCGACACTCGAAAGGGATTCCCAGGATTGCAGATCGGTGTCGTAGGTTTCGGAGTCGTTCATGAACGTCTGGACGCCATTCGACGTTTCGGCGAACGAACGGTCGAGCTTGCTGTTGGCGAACTGCAAAATCGTGAAATCGGGGCCGACGTGCAACGGCCCTTTCTCGAAAGGCACGAACCGGATCGTCGCCCCGGGATGGTTGCGGGCGAGGCCGAGCAGATGCCGGACCTGGCCGAGCGCGACGTACGGGTTGTCCGTGTGCGCCCGCGTCAGCCGGTGGACCGCACTTTCGCTGAGGATGAACTTGTACGTCCGGTCCGGGTAGTCGTCGAGGAGCTTGGCCCGCAGCTTGCGTTCGTGCACGGCGTCGGTCACGTCCGTGCGGCCGTAGGCCTGGAACTGCTCCATCATGTAGTCCTCGGTCTGCAGCATCCCGCTGATGCGCTCGCCGGTCCACTTCAGGACGATCGCGGCTTCCTGCTCGGCCTCGAACACCGGATGGAACCAGGCGGGGCTGGCCGCGAGGCGGCGGGCGTTCCACACCCGGTCGGCGCGGGAGGCCTGGTTGTACTGCCGCATCGTCGCCGCGGCGGCGGGAGCGACCTCGAGGAAGCCGATCCACTTGTCGAGCAGATGCGGGTGGACGCGGGTCCTGCCCCGCTCCATCTTGCTGATGTTCGGCTGCGTGTAGCCGAGGGCGTCGCCGAGTTCGCCCTGGGTCAGCCCGCGTTCGACGCGGGCGGCGACGAGAAGCTTGCCCAGCTCGACCAGCTGGGCCTCGACGGAAAGCCGGCTCACGAGGCGCGAGCCGTCCGATCGGGGGAGGCGGAGATACCGTTGCCGGGCACAAAAGCATAGTAGTCCTAGCATTACTCCCGGCCAAGACGGGCGGAGCCCGTCCGGGGCGTCCGGGACGTGTTTCGGGCGGGGGGACCGGGATGCCGATCTTTCAGCGGTCGAACTGCCCCTCGCGCAGCGCGCCGGCGAACGCCTCCCATTCCTGATTGCCGAAGACGAGCGCGGGGGAACGGCCGATCTTGGAATCCCGTACCGCGACAAGATCGGGATCGCTCAGATTGACTTCGACGCAGTCCCCGCCGTTGCCGCCGCACGCCGAAGGCCGCTGCCAGGCGGTGTCGTCGAGCGAAGAACTCACGGTGTTCGGATCGTAAGAACTCATGATTCGTCCTTGTCAAGCCGTTGTCTTTTGCTGGCATATTCAACTCAGGATCAAGGATGGAATATGCCGAAGCAAGGCGCGGACTTGCACAATCCCGAAATGGGCCGATAGGTTCACCTGTTTGGCGTCGGGGCGGTTTTCTCGCGGTGATCGAGGGTGCGGGCTCTGTCCTGTTCATGGCCGGTATTTGTCCAGTGCGGCAGCGTTATTGGCTGGTCGGCAGCATTCCGGCGAACCGCGTCCGGGTCGCCGTAAGCCGTGGCGGCAAGGCATGTAAGAATATTCTGGCTCGCCCGGTAAGGCATGCATATTCCAGTCGGCGGATGCCTGGGGGCGTGCGATGAACGGAGTAGTTCGCGTGGGTTGGCTGAATGCCAATTTTTGTCCCGCGATCCGGTTTTCGTGAGAAAATCACTGGTCAGAGCTCTTGGCGACGACTGGCAGCGCCGCTGTCGCGGTTCTTCGCGGTCCTTTCTCTCTGATCACATGCTACCACTCTTGTGGGTGATGAAAAGCGGTTCCTGATGCGCTAGAAATCGCCGCTTACCTCCGGCTGGATGGGCGTTTTGTCCTGTGCCAGTGGGTGCGAGCACGGAGGGTGACTCGGCATTTATCCAGGTGGGGGCAGGTCGGCACCTGATTGGACGCGCGCGAGCCGGAGTTCGGTCGAGGAGTTCGTTTTCGCCGAAGTCCGCGGAAGTGTAGGGCTGAACCGGCGGACTGATATCGCGCACGGTAGTTCGTCGTGTCTCTTTACCGTTAATCGACAGCTGGGCGCCGCTCGGCGAGACGACCGTCAGTAGGTCTCGAGGTCTGCCCGCTCTTGGCCAAGATGAGAACTATCGAACTGGGTCGCGCGCCCGGAGAGATAGATGTGGCCCCCTGTTGCAGCAGGGGGCCACGGGGATGTCTGAAACCTCTTCTAGGCAAAGGAACAGACGGCATGACTCTACCGCTGGAGAACGCCGGCCCGCCAGACGACGACCGCGCCGGACGAGTGGAACGCGTCGAATTCGGCGCGGCCGTCGCACCGGCCCGCGGCGGGCGGCGGATCGCGACTCGGGACGAGATGGTGGCCGCCGCGACGAAAGTCTTCGCCCGCCGCGGCCCGGGACGGCACCGCAAACCGGTCGCACGGGGCCGGTGGGTGTGTGCGGCGTCCGGGGCGCTGGCGTGGGTGACGCCAGTGTTGTGGGCGTGCCTGCAACTGGCCTTCGCCGCGAGCGTGATCAGCACGGTGGCGCTGCTGATCAGCCCGGTGGTCGGGGTCGCGGTCGCCGGACTGGTGCTGATCTGCAGCGCGGTGCTGTTCAACCAGGCGCGCCCCAGCCATCGGCGGTAACGGCTTCCCGCGGATTTTCCGTGTCCTGCGGCTGATCTCCGCTACAGTGGAGTCCGTGCCGGAGTTCCAGCTGCCGCTCTACGGAGCCGACCGCGATCGTGGCGACCTCGCTCCCTGAGTCGTCCCGTTTTTCTTCCTCCGTCACCTCATTCTTTCTTCAGGGAGCTTCCTCATGTCTGGCCTGCGCGCGTTCGTTCACGCCCTGCCCAAAGCCGAACTGCACGTCCATCTCGTCGGTTCCGCCAGCGTCGAAACAGTTCTGGCGCTGGCCCGCCGGCATCCGGAGGCCGGCGTGCCCGCGGATCTTGCTGAGCTGGAAGAGTTTTTCGTGTTCCGCGACTTCGATCATTTCCTCAAGGTCTATTGGGCCGTCCAGTCGATGCTCAAGGACCGCAACGACATCCGCACCCTCGTGACCGGTCTCGCGGCCGAACTCGCCCGCCAGAACGTCCGCTACGCCGAAGTGACTGTCACGCCGTACAACCACCTCCTCGACGGCCTGCCCGGCGACGAACTGCTCACCGGGCTCGTCGAGGGCCGCACCGTCGCGAAGGCGGAGCACGGCGTGGAATTGGCTTGGTGCTTCGACATTCCCGGAGAGAAGGGCCTCCGAGCCGGACGGGAGACCGCGGTGTTCGCGCTGCGGGAACGTCCGGACGGACTGGTCAGCTTCGGCCTCGGCGGCCCGGAAATCGGGGTCGGCCGGGCACAATTCGAGCCGTTCTTCACCGCCGCGCGCGAGGCGGGCCTGCACAGCGTGCCGCACGCCGGGGAAACGAGCGGTCCGGCGACCATCTGGTCGGCCGTCCACGACCTCGGCGCGGAACGCGTCGGCCACGGCACGAGCTGCGCGACGGACCCGGCGTTGCTGGCCTACCTCGCCGAACACCGGATCCCGCTGGAGGTGTGCCCGACGTCGAACGTCCGGACTCGCCAGGTGCCCTCGATCGCGGCGCATCCGGTGCGGCGGATGCTCGACCACGGGCTCGTTGTCACGCTCAACACCGACGATCCGCCGATGTTCGGCGCGACCCTGGAAGGCGAGTACCTGACGGTGGCGACGACGCTCGGTTTGCGGGCGGCTGAGGTGGCTGAGCTGGCGAGGAACGCGGTGCGGGCTTCGTTTCTGGGGGAGGCGGGAAAGGCGGAGCTGCTGGCGGAGATCGACTTGGTGGCGCAGGACGCCGGCGCGGAGGTTTGACCGGCTGAGGCGCGGCGGAAGCGGCCGTCGACGTTACTTGGCCAGCGTCTTTCCGCTGGCCGCGGTCCCGATCGGTCAGTTCGCCGTGCGCACCGTTTCGTCCGCGTCAGAGGTCCGCTCGCTGACTTGGCGAAGCAACGCCAACGCCTCCTCCGAAGCCGAGCCGGCCGGGGTCGTGCACACGATCAGCACCTGCTCCGGCGACCGCGCCACCGACAGCGTCTGCTGTGTCACCCTCACCCGCCCCACCACCGGATGCCGCAACTCGTACGAATCGGCGTCGCACGGGCCGACCCGGTGATCGCGCCACAGCGAGACGAACTCCGGGCTCTTCATCGTCAGCTCGCCGATCAGTTCGGCCAGCAGCGGGTCGTCCGGGTGCTTTCCGACGGTGATGCGCAGGTTGCCGACCACCGCGCGGGCCTTGCGTTTCCAATCCGCGTACAGGTCGCGGCAGTGCGGGTCCAGGAACAGCATCCGGCTCAGGTTGGGGCGTTGGGCCAGGTCCAGGTGCCCGGCCAGCAGGGCATGGCCGAGGGCGTTCCACGCCAGCACGTCGGTGCGGCGGCCCAGCACCAGCGCCGGGACGCCGTCGACTGCGCGGAGGAGGTCGCGCGTTTCGTCGGCCAGCTTCTCCGGGCGTGGACGGCGCGGCTTGGGCGTGCGGCGCGCCGCGTCGGCGAGGCGGTCGAGGTGGGCGCGTTCGTGGGCGTCCAGTTGCAGGGCGCGCGCGATCGCGTCGAGCACCTCGGCTGACGCGCCTCGGGAGAGTCCCTGCTCCAGCCGCGTGTAGTAGGAGACGCTGACGCCGGCCAGGTGCGCCAGCTCTTCCCGGCGCAGGCCGGCGACACGACGGCGTGGTCCGACGTCCGCCAGGCCGACGTCGGAGGGGTGCAGCCGGGCTCGTCGTGCGTGCAGGAAGTCGCCTAGCGGGCCAGCGGTCATGGCTTCCACTATCCGCCGGGTGCGACAGCGCTGCCACACCCTGCGCGGGGTAGGAAAACGCGGGACTGGTCCGGGCGCGCTCGGGCGCCCAGGCTCGGTCGCATGGACGAGATCATTCTGGGCGACGTCACGGTCACCCGCGTCAAGGAGTTCTACGGCTCGGTCGAGATGCGCCCGGACCAGTTCTTCCCGGACAGCCCGGCGGGCTCGTGGGACGAGCACCGCGGCTGGCTGGCCCCCGATTTCTGGGATCCGGAGACCGGCGAATGCCAGTCGGCGATCCAGTCCTGGCTGCTGCGCAGCGAGGGCCGCACGATCCTCGTCGACACCGGCGTCGGCAACCACAAGGACCGGCCGTACGCGCCGGTGTGGAGCCGCCTCGACACCGGCTACCTCGAGCACCTCGCCGCCGCCGGTGTCTCGCCCGAGGACGTCGATGTCGTCGTCAACACCCATTTGCACATCGATCACGTCGGCTGGAACACCCGCCTCGACGGCCGAGGCTGGGTGCCGACCTTCCCGAACGCCACCTACCTGATGCCGTTGCGGGACTTCGAGTTCTGGGATCCGGCGAACGAAAACGAGACCGTGTTCGGGCGCGGGAACCAGAACGTCTTCGAGGACAGCGTCGCGCCGGTGCGGCAGGCGGGTCAGGTCCAGCTGTGGGACGGGACGTACCGGATCGACAAGAATCTGCGGCTCGACCTCGCGCCCGGGCACACGCCCGGTTCGTCTGTCCTGACGCTGGATTCCGGTGGCGACCGGGCACTGTTCGTCGGCGACCTGGTGCATACCCCGCTGCAGATCGCGGAGCCGGAGACCAATTCCTGCTTCTGCGAGGACCCGGCGGAGGCGCGGGCGACTCGGCGCGCTCTGCTCGGCCGTGCTGCCGAGGACAACGCGCTGCTGTTCCCGGCGCACTTTCCTGGATCCGGGGCGGCGGAGGTCGAGCGGGACGGGTCGAAGTTCGCGATCAAGAAGTGGGCCGGGTTCTCCCGGATCTCCTAGAAAGAAGTGATTCTTATGTCTCAGCAGGAAAATCCGGTCGTCGAGACCGCGGCGGGCGCGGTCCGCGGCCAACGCGGCGCAGCGGGCGAGTCCTACCGGGCCATTCCCTACGCCGCCGCGCCGAGCGGGCCTGGCCGGTTCGCTCCGCCGGTGCCGCATCCGGGCTGGTCCGGAGTCCGCGACGGGACCCAGCCGTCGCCGACCGCGCCGCAGCCTGTCCGCGACTTCGGTCGCCTTGATATGAGCCCGTACTTCGGGCCGGGCTGGGTCCCTGGAACGGAATATCTGACGGTCGACGTTCGTACCCCGGCCGCGGACGCTGGAAACCGTCCGGTCATGGTTTTCGTGCACGGCGGCGGGTTCGTCACCGGGTCGACCCGCGCCGCGCTCTACGACGGCAGCGCCTTCGCCCGTGACGGCGTCGTCCTCGTGACGGTGAACTACCGGCTCGGCATTCCGGGTTTCCTTGCCCTGGAGGGAGCACCGGACAATCGCGGGCTGCTCGACGTCCTCGCCGCGCTCCGGTGGGTGCGCGATTCGATCGCCGCGTTCGGCGGGGATCCGGGAAATGTCACGGTGTTCGGGCAATCCGCGGGTGCGACGCTCACCGGTGCGCTGCTCGCGACTCCGGAGGCCAAGGGACTGTTCCGGCGCGCGATTGTCCAAAGTGGAAGCGGCACGGGTGCGTTCACTCCGGAGCAGGCGCGACGGGTCACGTCGGCTGCTGCTGCGGCGTTGGGCGTCGATCCGACTGCGGCGGCGTTCGCTGATGTCTCGGACGAGCGGTTCCTGGAGATCTTGCCCGCGCTGGCCGGGCTGGATCTGCGGACCGCCACCGCGGCGGATCCGCTCGCCGGGCTCAGTCTGTTCAGCCTGGTCCTGCCGGTGCAGCCCGCGGACAGCCTGGTCGGCGACGTCGACCTGCTGATCGGCACGAACGTCGAGGAGGGGCGGCTTTACCTGGTACCGCAGGGAAAACCGGACGACACCGCTGGCCAGCTGGGCGAGGCGCTGTTCGGGGCTGGCACCACTCGGATGGCGCGGGCGCACGCTGAGATCTCAACCGGCCGCACCTATGTCTATTCGTTCGGGTATCGCTCCACTGCGCTGGACGGACGGCTCGGCGCCGCGCACACCGTCGAGCTGCCGTTCGTCTTCGATCTCGCCGACGAGCCCTGGCTGCACGGTGACACTGGCCTGCTCGGTCCGGACGCCGCTCCGGCCGGCCTTGCGGCGGAGGTGCATGCCGCCTGGGTCGCGTTCGCGCGGGAGGGGAAGCCGGGCTGGGCAGCGTATGACCCGCAACGGCCTGAGGCGCATCGCTTCGGCTGAACGTTACCGGGTGGCTCGGAGCGCGGCCTGATAACTCCCTGGAGTCTGGCCGAGGATCGCGGCGAAGGTCTCGATGAAGCTGGTCGGATTGGCCCATCCGCACCGCAGCGCGGTGTCGGTCACCGAACGGCCCTGCCCGAGATGGACCAGCGCGTGCTGGATGCGCAGCTGCGAGCGCCATTGCGAGAAGCTCATCCCCAGTTCGCCGCGGAACAACCGGCTCAACGTTCGCTCGCTGGCCCCGACGGCCCGGCCGAGTTCGCCGAGCGTGGCGGATTCGGCCGGGTTCCCGCGCAGGAGATCGGTGACCGCACGGAGCCGGTCGTCGGCCGGTTCGGGCAGGTACACCGGCTGTTCGGGGAGTTCGGTCAGCTCGTCGACCAGCACCCGGAGCAGCCGATCCCCGACATCTGGGCGCAGGGTCGTGCCGCCGGTCAGCTTCAAGACCGCGGCGCGCAGCAGGGCGGACACGGTGAACACGGTCGGCGCGGAGGGCAGCTCGGCACACAGATCGGCGGGCACCTCCAGGATGCTGACCTCGGTCTCTCCGTAGGCGCGATGGCCGTGCTCGAAGCG
This sequence comes from Amycolatopsis sp. NPDC059235, assembly GCF_042754125.1. Taxonomy (NCBI): domain Bacteria; kingdom Bacillati; phylum Actinomycetota; class Actinomycetes; order Pseudonocardiales; family Pseudonocardiaceae; genus Amycolatopsis; species Amycolatopsis sp. NPDC059235. The sequence goes on along the minus strand of NZ_JBHZAG010000059.1, from coordinate 45,474 downwards.
AGGCGGCGTCCACGAGATGCGGTCCGCGGGCGCGACCCACGTGCCCCGTTCGGTGGTCGTAGCCAGCAGCCCGCTCGCCGCGTACAGCAGCTGTCCCCGCGCGTGCTGATGCGCGGCGACCCCTTCCCCGTGGGCCAGCGACCAGCGGCCCTGGATGGGATCGTCGCCCGACCAGCAGGAGTGGCGGCGGTTCGGCATCGGTTCCCAGGATACCGGAAAACTGCCCGCTGGTGATCTTGGCGGGATGCCGGTATCGGCTGTCCGGCGGGCGGTGGCAGCGGGTTCTCCGCCGGGCGATGCTGGCTGGACGAGCCTAGTTCCCTGGGAGATTCCTTGTGACGGAAGAAATCCGAGCCGCTGACCGGCAGGCGATCACCGACCTGATGACCGGCTGGATCCATCGCGACCGGGAGCACTGGGACGCGTTGGCGAGCCTGTTCCACGACGACGCGACCTTGACGATCCTGTGGTTTTCCGGCCCGGCCAAGGACTTTGTCGACGGATCACGGCGGATGAGCGGCGGCCCGTTGCGCAGCAAGCATTTCATCGGTGCGCCCGTCATCGAGGCCGCCGGTGATCGCGCCTTCGTGGAGACCAACGCGATGCTTGTCGCCGACCACCTCGAACTGGGGCTCGGCGTGACTGTCCACAACAGATTCCTCGACCGCGTCGAACGTCGTGACGGCAGGTGGCGCATCGTGCGCCGAGATTCCGTCTACGACATGGGCGGCTTCACTTATCCGTACGGAATCCGGCCCACTGGCGACCTCGACCCCCGGCGGCATCCGCGCGAGTACGCCGCGCTGGCCTATCTGCTGGAGCACAGCGGACATCAGGTGCCGGACACTTGCCCCACCCGCTTCAGCAAGCGCGAACAAGAGATCCTCGAAGAAGGCCACGCCTGGTTGACGGGAGTTTCCGCATGACCCACAGCCCGCTTCGCGATCCGCTCGTCAACGCTGTCATCGACAAGCTCGTTGCCGCGCAGCAATATCCAGCCGACGACCCGCGGTCCGGCCTCGAACGTGATCCGCACGAATACGGCGAATACGGCTTCTCGATCTCTCCGGAACAAGGCGACCTGATTTACCTTTTGTGCCGGGGAATCCGCGCCACCCGGACCGTCGAATTCGCCACCTCGGTGGGGATGTCGACGCTCTACGCCGCGGCCGCGGTGCGCGACAACGGCGGAGGCACGGTGATCGGCGCGGAGCTGGTCCCGGCCAAAATCGCTGCCGCGCGGCACAATCTCGCCGAGGCCGGGCTGGCCGGCTACGCCGAAATCCGCGAAGGCGACGCTCGGCTCACGCTGCGCGATCTCGGCGGCGAGGTCGACTTCGCGTTGATCGACGGATGGCTGGGCGCTGAACCGTCGCTGGCCCGCGAGGTCATCGAGTTCGTCGCGCCGCAAATCCGGATCGGCGGGTACGTCATGAACGACAACGCCGAACCCGATTTCCTGGACTACCTCCGCGATCCGGCCAACGGCTTCGTGTCGGTCTCGCTGCCCCTGCACGGCGGTACCGAACTGGGGGTCAAGGTCGGACCTTAACCGCCCTGCTCCACCGGACCGATCTCCAGCGGCGCGGCGCTCCCGCCGGTGAGGTGCTGCCGCTGCTGGGTGACGGCGTGGTCGAGTTGCCGCGCCAGGTGCGGGACGTTCGCCGAGGTCAGGTACGTCTCGGCACCGGCGTCGAGCAGACGCCGGACCGGCCCGTGGTAGCTGACGCCCAGCTCCGCGTCCTCGACCTCGGCGAGGACGACCCGGGCCTTCGGGAATTTCGCCCGGAGACCTCCGATCAGCTGCGGGCTGACCGGCGGCACGAGCAGGACGTCCGCGGTGGCCGGCGCCGAGTGCAGATCCAGCACGACGTAATCCGAACCGAGTTCGGCGGACAGCGACATCCGGGCCGAGGCCGACAGCTTCATCGCGGTGGCGACGACCGTGACGTCGTCGTAGTCCGTGCGCGGGGATTCGGGCCGGACGCCGGCGCCGGAGATCGTCGCGACCGGGTCGCCGTCCCTGGTGAGGACCAGGTTTTCGCCGGGTCTCAGTGCGTCGATGAGGGCCACGAGGTCCTCGGGCAGATGGCTGACGTCGATCTGCCGCGCGGCTCGTTCGCCGGTCATGACTGGCCCAGGCCCAGCGGCTCGAAGCGTACGGCGGGCGCAGGCTGTGGCGTCGTCATGGAACTCGATCATCCCACAAACGCGGTACCGCTGTCGGGTCCTTCGCGAAGCCACGGGTGATGGCGGTTTCTCGCCAGCGCTTCCCGTCCCGATCTTCCTACGCTCGGCCGGTGCATTCAGATATCACTCCGCGCCTTCACGGCTCGGTCGTCGGATTCATCTCGCTCGCCGCCGCACTGGGCACCGCGGCCATCTACCCGTTGCAGCCCGCGATCGCCGAGGTTGCCGGCGGCCTCGGCGCGTCGCTCGGCGCGGTCGGCGTCGCGCTCGCGTGCGGGCCGGTCGGGTACCTGTGCGGACTCGCCTTGCTGGTTCCGCTTGTCGACCAGTTCCCGCCGCGCTACGTCCTGTCCGCGCAGTTCGCCGCGCTCGCCGCCGCACTGGGGCTGAACGCGATCGTCGGACAGGTGTGGTTGCTCGGTCTGGTGCTCGGCGTGCTCGGCGCGTGCTCGTCAGTCGGCGCCGGCCTGAGTTCGGTGACTGCCCGGCTGTCGAGCCCGGACCGGCGCGCTACCGCGCTGGGGATCGTCACCGCTGGCATCTCAGCGGGAATCCTTGCCGGACGCATCGTCGGCGGCTGGCTGGCCGACCTGATCGGCTGGCGGGCGATGCTGGGCGTTTTCGCCGCCGGATGCGCGGTTGTCGCGGTGGCGGTACTGCTCGTGCTTCCGACGGTGGCCGGGGCGAACAATCGCGGCTACCTAGCCACTTTGCGCTCGATTCCCGGGCTGTACCTGCGATACTCCGCGCTTCGGCTCGCGGCGGTCCGGGGCACCCTCTGGTTCTTCGCGTTCTGCGCGGTGTGGTCCGGAATCGCGGTCGCGCTGTCGAAGCCGCCCTTTTCGTATTCCGCGGAACGCATCGGGCTGTACGCCTTCGCCGGAATCCTGGGAATGCTCGCGACGCGAATCGCCGGATCCTGGACTGATCGCGTGGGCGCGCGTCGGGTCATCCTCTGTGGACTGAGCCTCGCTGGCGTTGCGAGCGCGGCACTTGCCATCGCCTTGCCGAGCACTGTGTCGACGTTGATCTGCTTGGCTCTGTTTGACGCGGGTCTTTTCGCTGCTCAAGTCGCGAACCAGAGCACGGTGCTGGCAATCGAGCCCAGTGCGCCGGCGCGATTCAACAGCGCGTACATGGTCGTCTATTTCGCTGGTGGAAGCCTCGGCACCGCGTTCGGCGCGACGGCGGCCGAGCGGATCGGATGGCCGTTGACCGCACTCGTCACCGCTGCGGTGATCGCGGCCGCGGCTGCAGTCACCCTGCTTGCTCGTGCCCAGAACGCGGAACTGGGAACGCGCGCGACGCGTCGGAGGACCGTATCCGCAGCGCGCGTCGAAAGGACCCATCGGTGAACGACGACTGGCCCGAGCAGGCCGACGGCTGGGAACTCGCCCGGCACGATCGGGTCGAGTCCTACCGCAAACGCTTGGCCAACCAGGTCACGGTCGCCGCGACCTGGGACGAGGGGTTGGGCACCGGCCGGGTGGAGGCCTATGTCGAACCGGCCGGGATCGGGCGGACGCTGACCCAGAGCCGCAAGGACTTCCGGGACAAGGAAGCGTTCTGGACCGCCGCGTACTCCGTGGTCGAGATGGCGGCGAACCTGCCTTCGCTGGGGCAGGGCCACGAAAGCCCGGCCGAGCTGGTGTTGTTCGGCGACGTCGCGGGGACGGTCGAGGCCGAACCGGGCAGCGCCGGGGTTCCCGAAGCGGAGCTGACGTTCACGCTGGCCGACGGCCGCAGCGTGTGCCTGCGCCTGTCCGACGAGCAGGCGTTCGACCTGTGCCGCCGCATCGACCGGCTCGAAGACCATGTGTGGTCCGAGGAACGAGAGGACGACGCCTCGGAGCCCCTTCCGGAAACCGTCGCCGAGGTGCCGGATACCAGCGAGATCCAGTCGAGCCCGGACACCGGCCACGACGTGGTCACTCTCCTGGACACGCAGTTCGGGGTCGCCGAGGACCACCTCCTGGCCCACGTCGACTGGTCAGCGGTGATCGTCGTCGGCGAACCCGCGGTCAGCTCGCTGATCGAACGGAGCGCCGAGCTGACCACGGCACTGGGGCCGCGCTGGTATCCCACCGCTGTCGACCGTCCGGGGGAGCGGTGGGTCGTGCTGCGTCGCGCGCTGAGCTGACGGCTATTGGCCCGGACGGAGGTAGGTCAGGGTGTGGTGGGAGACCTGCCGTCCGGCGTCGTCGGTGACTGTCGCGGTGCCGTAGATCGTGCGGCGTCCGGTTCGGGTCAGGGTTGACTCGCAGGTGAGGTCGGATCGTGCGGCGCCGAGGAACGCGGTGGTCATGTTCACCGTGACGGCCGGCTCGTCGGGTCCGATGACGGAGAGGATCGCGATCCAGCAGGTGACGTCGGCGAGCGTCATGGCACATCCGCCCTGCAGGACGTCGCCGGGGCGGAAGAACTCCGGCCGGGCCGGCAGGGAGAGGGTCGCGACACCCGGGTCGACGGCCTTCACCGTGAAACCCCACCACGGCCCGAACGGGCTGCTGTCGATGATCTCCTGTGCCCGTACTGTGTCCACGTCCAGAAACATAACATGATTAGGTAAGTGGATGCGGCGAACGAACGAGGAACGCTCCCGGACCACCCGTCACGACCTCGTCGAGGCCGGGCGGCGGCTCTTCGCCGCGCAGGGGTATACGGGGACCTCGCTGGCCCAGATCGCCGCCGCGGCCGGGATCACCACGGGCGCGGTCTACCACCACTGGGAGAACAAGCAGGAGCTGTTCTGCGCTGTGGTCGAGCAGGTGCACGCCGATCTGCACCGGGTGCTGCGGTCTCGATCCGGCGCCGGAACGCCGTCCGACCGGCTCAAGGCGTCCGGCTCGATCTTCCTCCGCCGGTGTGCGGACCCGGCCGTGGGACGGATTCTTCTGGTCGACGGTCCGTCCGTGCTGGGCCAGGAACGGTGGCGAAACCTGGACGAACAGTGGTGGCGCGAGCCGACCATCGCACTGCTGCGCGAGGCGGGCAGCTCTGGCGGCGGTGTCGAAGAGTTGGCGGTCGCTTTGCTGGGGTCGCTCACCGCGCTGGGGCAGGAGATCGCGAACGATCCGGGTCCGGCGCGGATTCGCCGGTGCCAGCAGGCGTACCGGACGCTGGTGGACGCGGTATCAGGTTGAGCTCTCACGAAGCCGCGAAAAGGAGCGCGGTTTCCACCGCTTCCTCGGTGTGCGCGCTCACCGGCTCGCCTTGCCGCAGCGCGTCCTCGGCCAGTTTTTCCAGTCCTCCGAACAGAATCAGCGCGCGAACCCGGGACAGCGGAACGCCGCCGGATTCCCGGAACGCGGTGCCGGCCGAGACGGCGCGGACGACGTTGACGTAAGCGTCGTGGTTCAGGTCGGCGGTGATCGGGGCGTCCAGCAAGGGCACGTCGCGGATGTGGCTCAGCATGACAGCGGGCCGGGCGTCGACGACGCCGATCCACGCCGTGACGAGCTGGCGGATTTGCGTCTGCCAGGGCGCGGTGCGGTCGACCGAGGCGGCTACCTGCGCGGATCCCGTTTCGGCCGCTTCTGAGAGCAGGGCGAGCAGGCACGCTTCCTTGGAAGCGAAATGCTCGTAGAAGCCGCGGCGGGACGTGTGCGCCCGCCCGACGAGGTCGCCGATCGTGATCTTCGGGAACCGTTTCCGCGCCAGCAGCGACTCCAGCGCGCCGGTGAAGCGGCTCCGGTAGGCGCCGGGGCGCTCGACGGGCGTTTCCGGCTCTGCAGCGCGTGGCACCGCGCGGGTCCTTCCTGTCCGCGGTTATCCCGCGATTCTACCAGCCCCCGAGCGAGCGGTATTGCGAAACGGGCAGAGCTGTTCGGAAAATGACGGAAGGAAAGGATACGGCGGCATTCGGCGGCGCTGGTTGGTCTGGGTGGCTGCACCGGGTGCGACGATCCTGCCGTGGCTACGCCATCTCGGTGACGTCAGGGAAAGACGTTTGGCCGCTTGCGGGCACGTTCGGTAGCCTTTTGTTACAGCGTCAGATGGGGGAGTCGAGCGCTAGGGGGATTCAGGTGTTTTCACCGCTTTTCTTCGCGTCGCGCACGAGACGCGGCAGGTCTGTCGCTAAGTAGCTATCACCGCAGGTCGGCGAGTTCGCGACGACTGTCCGGCATTGCGGCGCGGGGTGTGCCTGAATGTGTTCGATCAGGTCGCGGAATGTCCCGATCGGGGGATCGGGAAAATAATGGGGAAATCATGGCAACGGGTCCGCTACCCGTATTACCGCCCCAACGCGTGATCATGTCCTGACGTCCCGGGCATGATCACCACGATGCGGCGCCGGGCCAACGGCGTCCCGGTGCCGCGTCTCCACTGCGGAAAGCATGGGTCAGTGGCGAGAGAGCTGTCCGTGCGACTTCTCTCCTTTTTGGAGGAAATCGGTAGCGGCGGTCACTGAAGCCGAAGCACCGCCTGTTCCACCGAAGCACACCCCGGCTCGTCGATCGGCGGCAGGATATCCGCCGGATCCGCGCACACCCCGCGGATCACGTCCGCCACTCGCAGCAGCAGTCCGAGGCGAGGATGATGCGGCGGCCAAGCTATTCCGATCTCCCGGGGCGACACGATCTCGCTCAACGAGAATCGCGTGACGCCGGGATGGCGTTGCCCGAGTGCCAGTTGCGGCACGATCGAGTATCCGACATCCGCGGCGACCAGTGGTTCCACGACGTGGATCTTGTCCGTGTCGAAGACCCAGTTCGGCTCGATGCCCTGGCGGCGGAGTTCGGCGGCGACCTCCAGTTGTTCGCTGGTCAGGCACACCATCGGCAGGCCGCGCAGGTCTGCCGGCCGGACGCGGGGCACCGAGGCCAGCGGGGCGTTTCGGGGGGCCAGCAGGATGAACGGGTCGCTGAACAGTTCCAGGCCGTGTGCTTCGCCGCTTTGCAGGGGGAAGATGACGAACGCGATGTCGATTTCGCCGAAGCGCAGCAATTCCTGCAGGCGGACGTCGTCGTCGACCTCGATGGGTTTGACGCGGCACGGGATGTGCTGCGTGCGCATCGCGGCCAGCACGAGCGGCATCACCCGCACCGCGACGCTCGAGAACACGCCGATCCGGACGGTCGGTTCGCGGCCGTCCCGCATGTCCTGGATGTGCCTCGTCGCGGTGCGGAGGATGACCTGCACTTGTTCGGCGGCGTTGACCAGCGCGATCCCGGCGTCGGTGAGCCGCACCTGCCGTTGCCCGGACATCCGGCGGACCAGCACGACGCCGAGGCGCCGTTCGATCGACGCGATGCGCTGGCTCACCGCGGGCTGGCTGCAGCCGAGCGCGACCGCGGCCGCCGCGAAGGAGCCCTCGTTGGCGACCGCGTAGAGCGCTCTCAGCTGCAGCAGCGTGAGGCGGCCGTTGTCGGACCAGATCGCGTCCAGCACAACCCGGCCGAGCCGGTTCCGTCGTTCCGCGCCGATCATGGGGCTGGCCTCCTTGCCGGGTGGCGCCGGGAAACTCAGGGTTCCCGAACAGGGTTCACCGGGTCCCTCCGGCGAGGCAGAACGCGGCGGCGAGATCGATCGTGGCGGCCAGGTCGGCCAGGTCCGCCACTTCGCCGGAGCTGTGCATGTGCCGGAGGGGGATGTTGATGACGCCGCAGCGGATGCCGGCGGCGACCGCTGCCATGGCGTCGGCGTCGGAACCGCTCTCGTCGCCGTAAGCCTCGATGGTGTAAGGGATTCCGAGCTCTTTGGCCAGCAGGCGCAAGCTGCGCGCCATGGGTTCGTCGGTGACGGCGCCTCGGCCGATCGCCGGGCCGGAGCCGAGCCGGTGGTCGCCGGTTTTGCGTTCGACGCCGTCTTCCGGGATGTCGCTGGCGAAAGTCGTGTCGATCGCGAGCGCGAAATTCGGTTCCGTCGCGTAGACCGCGCCCATCGCGCCGTGGTAACTCGTTTCCTCGCGCACGCTCGCGACCACGGAGATCTCGGCGGTGACCGACGCCTCGGCTGCCGCGCGAGCCGCTTCGAGGACGGCCAGCGCGCCGAGCCGGTTGTCCAGCGCCGGGGCGGCGATCCGGCCGTTGAGCAGGTCGACCGGAGCCGAACCGAACACCACCGGGTCGCCGACCGTGATCACCGATTGGGCGTCGGCCCGGCTGGTGGCTCCGATGTCGATCCACAGATCGGCCATTTTCGGCGTCGAATCGCCGTCGTTCAAATGCGGCGGCGCGGTTCCGATCACGCCCGGCACCCGGCCGTCCTCGGCGAGGACCACGACGTGCTGGCCGTACAGGATCGCGGCGTCCCAGCAGCCGATGCTGACGGCCCACAGCCGTCCGGCCTCGTCGATGTGGCTGACGCTCAGCCCGATCTCGTCGATGTGCCCGATCAGCGTGATCCGCGGCGTGCTGCCCGGGTTCAGCACCGCGTGCCCGCTGCCGAGCGGATCGACGTGCACGTCCGCGAATTCCCCCGCCAATTCGACCCAGGCGCGCACCGGTTCTTCCTCGTAGCCGGACGGCCCGCGCGCGGCGAGCAGCGGCAGGAGACGCCGGCGCAACGTCGCGGCGTCGGGCGAGTATCGCGAGGAACCGTAGGGGTTCGGCATGCTGCTCCTTTTCCGGGGCAAGGGTTTCGGGGAGAGATCAGCGCAGCCAGGCGACGCCGGGCAGGAATCCGAACTGGCCGCTGAACCGGTAATTGCCGAGCCGCGCCGAGGTGAAATCGATCCACTTCGGCACGTACATGGACACCCACGGGGCCTGGTCGGTGACCGCGCGGTCCACCTTGGCCCACAGCGCGTTCGCGGCGTCGGGGTCTGTGTTGGCCAGCCGCAGGGCTTCGGTCATCCGGGCGTCGATGGCCGGATCGCAGAAGCCGCCGATGTTCGGGCTCGCGTCCGAATTCGGCACGAACGCGGCGCACGAGGTCAGCACTTTCAGGAAATCGCTGGCCGCCGGATAGTCCTGCGACCAGTCGGTCAAGGCGGCTTCGACGTGATTTCCGGAATTCTGGACAAAGGGAAACTGCAATCCCTCGTCCATCGGTTTCAGTGTGGCACGGTACCCTAAATCGGTCAACAGCGTCTGCATGTATTCGCCCATCGCGATATGCATCCGGTTGTTTCCGGGAACCACCGAAACCGCGGCTCCGGCGGTGCCGGATTCGGCGACCAGGCGTTTCGCCTTCGCGAGGTCCGGGCCGCGCCACGGCCCGAGGCCGTTCGGGGCGGGGTTGCTCGTCCACGGGCAATACTGCTGGTATCCGGGAAGGCTCGGCACCAGGACCTGGCAGGTCGGGACGGCCAGTCCCGGGCCGCCCGCCTGCAGCACCGCCGAGTTCCGGTCGAACGCGTAATTCACCGCCTGCCTGGCCTTGAGATTGTCGAACGGCGGAATCCGCGTGTTCAGCGCCCAATACCAGACGTGTCCGAGCTGGTCGATGTGCAATTGCTTCGGATGGTCGACGCTGACCTCGTTCAGCCGGTCCGGCGGAATCGAGTCGACCGCGAGATCGGCCTGCCCGTTGATCACCGCGGTGACCTGGTCGGTCGGTTCGAGGCCGAATTTCTGCACGATCTGGTCCGGATATCCCTCGGGTGCGGCCAGCGGCGACCAGGAGCGGAAGTACGGATTGCGTTTCATCACGACGCGGTCGGTCGGATCGTAGCTCGCCCAGTAGTACGGCCCGGTCGAGCGCAGTTTCGACACGTCCGAGCCGACGTCCGCGGGCGGGGTGTCCGCGGGCAGGATCGACGCCAGCGGCTGGCCGAGCTGCTGCGGGAACTCGGGATCCGGTTCGGTGAGGGTGAAAGCGATCTTATTGGCCGCTTCGTCGATCGCGATGCCTTTCGACAGGTCGCAGGTTTCCGGGGTGTCGAGGCATTCCTTCGCACCGGCGAGGACGTCGAACTGCGAGGACGTCGTCGGCCCGTGCACCTTGAACATCCGCTCGAAGGACGCTTTGACGTCCGTCGGCCGGACCTCGCGCCCGTCGCTGAACCGGATCCCGGACCGCAGCGTGAACGTCCACTTGAGACCGCCGTCCGTCGGTTTCGGGATTTCGGTCACCAGATCCGGGGCCACGTGCTGGCCGGTTTCCGGACCGGACTTGGTGAACGCGGTGAGACCGTCGTAGGTCGCGGTGAAGAGAGTCCACGACGACGTCGAGAAATTGACCATCGGATCGGCGGTGCCGACGTTGCCCGACGACAGCATGACCTCGATCCCGCCCTGATGCCCGTGATCGCCGGGCGCGACCGACGCCAGGTCCAGCGTGTCGTCCACCGCGCAGCCGCTCGCGGCGAGGAGCACCAAGGACGCGAGCACCGCTGGAATCCGCCTCATCGCGCCATCCCCTCGCCGTCGACCGGCGGCAGGATCTCCGCCGAGCGGGAGCACACCCTCTGGATGATGTCGATGACCCCGCGAATGAACGCCAGCCTCGGGTGATAGCGCCGCCAGGCGATGCCAACGGTTCGCGCCGGGACAGTGCCGGCGAGGGAAATCCTTCGTACGCCTGGGGTTCGGCCGCCGAGGGTGAGCCGGGGCACCGCACCGTAGCCGAGGCCGGCGGCGACCATCGCCTCGACGGCGTGGTTGGTTTCCATCTCCAGCACCCAGTTCAGCTCCGCGCCCACCGACGCGGCCCAGGCTTCCATCGGGTCGCGCTGGCCGCGCAGGCCGATCAACGGCAGCCCGGCGAGCCGGCCGGGCGAGACCCGCTCCGCGCCGGCGGGCGCGAGCAGCACGAACGGATCGGTGAGGAGTTCCGCGGTGAGCAGCGCCGGATCGGTGATCGGCAGTTTCACGAACGCGAGATCGATGTCGCCGTTGCGCACCAGCCGGGATACTTCAGCTTGCTGGTCCAGCTCTACCAATTCGATCCGGTAGTCGACGGGCTGGCGCCGCAGCGCCGCCATCATCGGCGGGATCACCCGCTCGCTCGCGCTGGTGAACAACCCGATCCGGACGGTCGCGTTCAGGCCCTTGCGAATCGTCTCGACCTGGCTGACCGCGACCGACAGGATCCCGCCGACCTGTTCCGCGGCGGCGACCAGGGTGTCGCCCGCTTCGGTCAGCGACACCCGGCGCTGCTGCCGGGACCGGTGCACCAACAGGACGCCGAGCCCGCGTTCGAGGCTCGCGACCCGCTGGCTGACCGCGGACTGGGTGCAGCCGAGCGCGGTCGCGGCCCCGGCGAACGAGCCGGTCGCGGAGATCGCGATCAGCGCCGCGAGCTGCGGGAGCGTCGGACGGGCGGACTGGTCGGTGTCGGCGCTAGTCATCGCGAGCGGCCTTCGGTCCGGCCGGCGCCACCTGGACCGCCGGCTCGAGCGGATGGTGACAGGCGACCTCGTGACCGGCGTTTTCCCTGGTCAGCACCGGTTCGGTCGTGCGGCACACGCTGGTGGCGCGCGGGCAGCGCGGGTGGAACCGGCAGCCGCTGGGCGGGTCGAGCGGGCTGGGCACGTCCCCGGCGAGCGTGGTGTCCCGCCAGTCCGCGCCCGCCGCCGGATCCGGGATCGGCACCGAAGCCAGCAGCGCCGCGGTGTAAGGATGGCGCGGCGCGGCGAAGATCTGGCGAACCGGTGCCTCTTCGACGATCCGGCCGAGGTACATCACCGCGACCCGGTCGGAGGCGTGCCGGACGACGCCGAGGTCGTGCGCGATGAACACGTAGGTGAGCCCGAGCCGTTCCTTGAGATCGTCGAACAGGTTCAGGATCTGCGCCTGCACCGAGACGTCCAAAGCGGACACTGGCTCGTCGGCGACGACCACGCGCGGCCGCAGCGCCAGCGCTCGCGCGATCACCGCGCGCTGGCGTTGCCCGCCGGACAGCTCGTGCGGGAACCGGTCGGCGAGTTCGGCGGAAAGCCCGGTCAGGACAAGGAGTTCGGCGATGTCCGCCCGGCTCGCCGGTTGGCGGTGCACGCGCAATGGTTCGGCGATCGAATCGCCGATCCGGCGACGCGGATTGAGGCTGGCGTACGGATCCTGGAAGATCATCTGCACCGACCGGCGGACCGGACGCAGCCCGCGCCGGCCCGTTCGGCTGATCTCCGCGCCGTCGAAGGTGATCGACCCGCTGCTCGGCTGGTACAGCCGGACCAGGCAGCGGCCGAGGGTCGACTTGCCGCAGCCGGATTCCCCGACGAGACCGAGCGTTTCGCCGCCTCGCACGGACAGCGAGACGCCGTCGACGGCGCGCAGCCGTCCGGGACGGCCCAGCCGATTTCGCCGCACCGGGAACCATTTGACCAGGTCTGTCGTGCTCAGGAGGGCAGCCATCAGGCGGTTCTCTTTTCGTCCGGGGTCGACGCGTGCCGCAGCAGGCAGGCGTCGAAATGCTCCTGGGCCGAAGGAAGCAGAACCGGCCGTTGTTCGAGGCAAACCGCTTCCGCGTCAGGACATCGCGGCGCGAACGCACAACCCGGCCCGAGGTCGGCGGCCAGCGGCGGCAGGCCCTCGATGGAGGGCAGCCGAGCGGGGCGGGGCACGTCGAGCCGGGGAATCGAACCGAGCAGCCCGACGGTGTAGGGATGCTGCGGCCGGGCGAACAACTGCGCGGTCGGCGCTTGCTCGACGATCCGCCCGGCGTACATCACCTGCACCCGCGACGCGATCCCGGCGAGCACGCCGAGGTCGTGCGTGATCAGGATGACGCTGGTGCCGGTGCGGGCGCTCAGGTCCCGGATGATGCGCAGGATCTGCGCCTGCACCGAGACGTCCAGCGCGGTGGTCGGCTCGTCGGCGATCAGGACGTCGGGTTCGCAGGACAGCGCCATCGCGATCATCACCCGCTGCCGCATGCCGCCGGAGAACTGGTGCGGATAGTCCCGCGCGCGGGTGCCCGGGCTCGGAATGCCGACCGTCTCGAGCAGTTCGACCGCCCGGCGGCGGGCGGCTCGCATGCCGACCCGGCGGTGCTGGCGGATCTGTTCGGCGATCTGCCATCCCACGCGGTACACCGGGTTCAGCGAGGTCATCGGATCCTGGAAGATCATCGCGATCTTGTCGCCCCGGTAGTCGCGCATGTTCTTCGCGGGCAGGGCGAGGAGATCCTGGCCGTCGAACAGCACCCGGCCGCTGACGACCGCGTTGCCGTCGCGGATCAGGCCGAGCAGCGCGAGCATCGAGACCGACTTGCCGGAACCGGATTCGCCGACCACGCCGAGGGTTTCGCCCGCGCGCAGTTCGAACGACACGTCGTCCACCACCCGCACCAAGCCGCCGCGCGTGCGGAACTCCACGGTCAGGCCTTCTGCGCACAGGACTTTCTCGGGCAAGGTCGTCATCGCACTCGGATCCTCGGGTCAAGGGCGGCGTAGCCGAGGTCGACCAGGAGGTTCACCAGTACGACGGTGAAGGCGCCGTACAGCGTCACCGCCATCAGCACCGGCAGGTCGAATCGGCTGAGCGAGTGGAAGGTGAGGTTGCCGACCCCGGGCAGGCCGAACACCTGCTCGGTGAGCACCGCGGCCCCGCCGAGCATGGCCCCCAGGTCGAGGCCGAACAGGCTGACGAACGGGATCAGCGAGTTCCGCAGCACGTGCCGCAGCAGCACCCGGGATTCGGAAAGCCCCTTCGCCCGCGCGGTGAGCACGAAATCGGACCGGTCGACCTCGATCAGATCGGCCCGCAGCACGCGCGCGTACAGCCCGGCGGTGCCGATCGCCAGCGTGATCCACGGGAACAGCAGCTGCTCGAACCACTTCAGCGGGTTGACGTTGATCGGCGTGTAGCCGAGTTCCGGCAGCCAGCTGAACAGGCTGTTGTGCCAGGAGCCCTGGGTGAGCATGTTGACGACGCCGCCGAGCCAGTACACCGGAAGCGACATGCCGACGAGGCCCAGGCCCATCAGCAGCGGATCGACCGCGCGGCCCCGGAACACCGCGGCAAGCGTGCCCGCGCCGAGCGCGAGCAGCAGCCAGATCACCGCGGCCCCGCCGACCAGCGACAGCGTGACCGGGATCGTCTTGGCCACCCGGGACAGCACCGGGCCGCGATCGGTGTAGGACACCAGGTCCCGGTCGACGACCAGGCGTTTCATCATGGCGAAGTACTGCTCCGGCAACGGTTTGTCGAGGCCGAAGTCGGTCCGGATCTGCGCGATCACCTGCGGGGTCGCCTGTTTGCCCGCGATCTGCCGCGCCGGGTCGACACCCGGGGTCTTGAAGAAGATCAGGAACACCAGGACGCTCACCGCGATCAGCACGCCGGCCGCGGAGAACACCCGGCGCACGACGTAGCCGATCACCGGGCACGCATCCGGAGTTCGGCCTTCGGGTCGAAGGCGTCCCGGATCGCGTCGCCGAGGATGTTCAGCACGCACACGGTGATCGCGAGCAGCGCGCCGGGCACGATCGCCATCAGCGGCCGGTTGCGCAGCAGTTGCGTGCCGTCCTCGATGATCGTGCCCCAGCTCGCGGCGGGCGGATGCACGCCGATGCCGAGGAACGACAGCCCGGACTCCAGCAGCATCGCGGTCGCCACCATCAGCGGGAACAGCACGATCACCCGGGACAGCACGTTCGGCAGGATTTCCCGGCGGATGATCCGGCCGTGCCCGGCGCCGTAGGACGTCGCCGCGCCGACGTAGTCCGCGGCGCGCACGGACAGCACCGCGCCGCGCACCGGCCGCGCGACATAAGGCACGTAGACCACCCCGATAATCAGGACCGGCAATGCGAGACTGCCGGAACTGACCCGGACGAAACCGAGGCTGATCCCGGACGCGAAGCTGATCGCGGAAATCGAGATCGCCAGCATCAGCACCGGAAACGCCCAGACGACGTCCAGGATCCTGGACAGCACGCCGTCGACGGCGCCGCCGACGTACCCGGCGATCAGCCCCACCACGAGGCCTCCGGCGCAGGCGACGAGCCCGGCGAGCACGCCGATCACGAGGGTGTTCCGGCCGCCGTACAGGATCCGCGCGGCGACATCGCGGCCGTCCCCGTCCGCGCCGAGCAGGAAATGCGCCTCGCCGGTCGGCCCGAGCGGAAGCACGCCCACGCCCTTGGGCGCTGGTTGCAGCAGCGGCAGCACGGTTCCGTCGTCGAGCACGGTGGTGCCGACCGGGTTGGCCACGAACGGATCAGTGCAGGAAACGTGGCTGGCGTACAGCGGCGCGAGCAGGCACAGCACCACGATCACCGCGAGGACCGCTGCCGACACCATGACCCGGGAATTGCCGAGCAGCGCCCGCAGGCCGCGCCGCCACGGCCCGCCGCCGGACTCCGGTTCTGCTCGCGGGCCGACGAGCGCCGGCTGCGCAGGACGGGGCTCGGTCACCTGGCCACCCCCTCGGATTCGCCGCCTGTGGGCAAAAGCTAGAGAAGGTTCACGTTTTTCGGCAAGAAGACCGGCATCGCATTCGATAAGACGGACTAATCAGCTGACCGATGCGTTCCCGGCCGGAACACTTTCCGGTAAGCGCCGGGCGGCACGCCGACGACCTGGCCGAACTGGGAACGGAAGTTGCTCGTCGTGGGAAACCCGGTCTGCGCGGCGATCCGGTCGACGGTGTGGTCGGTGGTTTCGAGCAGTTCCTGCGCCTGCCGCAGGCGCACCCCGGCCACCCATTGCATGGGGCTTTGCCCGGTTTCGTCCTTGAATCGCCTGGTCAGCGTGCGGACGCTCAGCCCGGCCGCGGCGGCGATGTCCGCGAGCGAGAGGTCCCGGTACGCGTTTTCCTCGATCCACGCCACGACCTGGTCGAGCGCGGTCGCGCGGCGGGGCGCGCGGTTGCGGACGATGTATTGCGCCTGTCCGCCGGGGCGGTGCAATGGCGCGACGGCGAGGCGCGCGGCATCGGCGGCGACAGCGGTTCCGTAATCGTTCTGGACGATGTGCAGGCACAGATCAATTCCGGCGACGGCACCCGCGGAAGTGAGGATTTTCCCGTTGTCGGTGTAAAGCACGTCGGGATTCAAGCGCACGGCCGGGTAGGTGCGCGCGAATTCGTCGGCGGCGAGCCAATGCGTTGTCGCCTCCCGGCCGTCGAGCAATCCCGCTTCGGCGAGCGTGAATGCCCCGACGCAGATCGACGCGATTCGCGTGCCTCGGCCGGCGGCGGCCCGCAATGCCTCGAGGACGGCGGGCGGGGCAGGCGCCAGGGGGTTCTCCCGTCCGGGCACCACGATGAGGTCGGCGCGCTGGAGGGCGTCCAAGCCCTCGTCGATCGTCAGCCGCAGCGGGCCGGCGCTGATCGCACGCTCCGGACCGGCGACGACGGTCCGGTACCCCGGGCGGCCGTCCGGGAGTCGGACGCGCCCGAAGGTCTCGATAGGCGTGGCCAGATCAAAAGGGATCGTGTCCGGGAGCGCGAGCACTGCCGTGGTGTGCATCCCTGCAGGGTAAGGCATCTGGGGTGTGGCCAGATACAGGTGAAAGGTGTCCAGATAGCCATTGTGAAGATCATCGCGGAGGGCTTCGATGGACAAAGGCGTCCATCGGAAGGAACAGCTCATGCTCCGTGCTCAGTTCGTGCTCTTCGACGGGTTCGACCCGCTCGACACCATCGCGCCGTTCGAGGTGTTGTCGGCGGGAAGCGACTTCCTCGGCGGCAAGCTCGCCGTGGAGCTCGTGAGCGCGGACGGTCCCGGCGTCGTGCGCTCCGGCGTCCCCGGGCTCACCCTGACCGCGACCGCCGCGTTCGCCCCGGACGCGCCCGGCTACGTCCTCGTCCCCGGAGCCGCCGGGCCGATGGACGGCGACCCGGACGTCGAAACCATTCCGGTGCTGTTGTCGCGTTTCGCGTCCGGGGACGCGATGCCGTTGCTGCGGCGCGCGTTCGACAATCCGGACAGCACGGTCGTGACCATCTGCGGGGGTTCGCTCGCGCTGGCGATGGCCGGGCTGCTCGAAGGCCGCACCGCGACGACGCATGTGCTCGGTGTGGACCTGCTCGGCGCCGCCGGAGTGAACGCCGTCCGCGCCCGCGTCGTGGACGACGGCGACCTCATCAGCGGCGGCGGCGTGACGTCGGGCCTCGACGTGGCTCTGTACGTGCTGGAGCGCGATTTCGGTTCGCACGCCGCGCGTGCCGTCGAGGAGCTTTTTGAATACGAACGCCGTGGCACCACCTGGAAATCCGATGCCGGGCGGATTTCGCACACGAGCGTGATCGGGGAGCGGATCTCCTCGTGAACGCTTTCCTGTTGTCGATTCACGTACTGGCGGCCATTCTCGCCATCGGCCCGGTCGCCGTCGCCGCGAGCATGTTCACGAGTGCCGCCCGGCTCGCCTCCGACGATCCGAAAAAGGCTGTGACACTGCAGGTTCTGCACCGGACGACCCGCGTCTACGCGGTGATCGGGGTGCTGGTTCCGGTCTTCGGTCTCGCGACCGGAGCGCGGATGGGAGTGCTGGGGGACACCTGGCTGATCGTGTCGCTGATTCTCACTGTCGCGGCCGCCGGAATCCTGGTCGGCTTCATCCTGCCGGGCCAGAAACGCGTCGTCGACGCACTCGGGTCCGAACAAAAGTCGGTCAGTTCAGCTCGCCTGGGAATGACGACCGGCATTTTCAACCTGCTGTGGGCAGTGGTGGTCGTGCTGATGATCTACCGTCCCGGCTCGACGACAGGAGTCGGATTGTGAGTCCGCGGCGGATTCTGGACATCCTCGGCGCGGTGGAATTGGCGACGCTCGTGCTGATGCTGGGAAATATCGTGACCGTGCACCAGCCGGAGGTCTCGCGGGTGCTGGGCCCGGTGCACGGTTTGGCTTACACCGCAACGGTGATCGCCGCTGTCCTGCTCATGGGCGGCCGTCATCGGATCTGGCTGCTGGCACTGATTCCCGGAATCGGCGGTCTTTTGGCGGCTCGGGCCGCTTCGCCGCCTAGCTCGCGTCGCGAAGATCAGGCATATCTCTGAGCTGCCTCCGTGACGTGATGCCGAGCTTGCGAAAGATATTGCGAAGATGCGCGTCCACCGTCCGAGGGCTGAGGAACAGCCGTGTAGCCACCTCCTTGGACGTCGCCCCGGCAGCCACCTCGCGCGCGATGTGCATCTCCTGCATGGTCAACCGGTCGTAGGTGTGCGAGGACCGGCTGCGCGCCACCTCTCCGGTAGCGCGCAGTTCGTCGGCGGCCCGTCGGGTGAACGCCTCCAGCCCGATCTTCGACAACTGTTCGTGCGCCGTCCGCAGCTGCTCGCGCGCGTCACGACGACGGCCCGCGCGGCGCAGCCATTCCCCGTACCGCAGGTGTGCCCGCGCGACCTGCACGGAAAGCGGACTGTCCGTGAGATACGAGAGCGCCGCCAGATAGCCCTCTTCCGTGTCGTCGACCATCGCCCGCGCGCCCGCCGCGACGCCGAGCGCGAAGCTGGTGCCAGCGGGTTCCGTGCGCTCGACCAGCGCTTCCAGAGCTGACCGGGCGACGGCGTCCTCTCCGCACCGGACGGCGGCCTCGATCTGCTCGGGCAGCGCGATGCCGGTGAGGAAGAGGTCACCGCTCGCGACGGCCTGCGTGGCAGCTTCGAGAGCGGCCGGGTAGTCGCCAAGTCCGTTGTGCAGCACGGCCATCGACCAGTGGGCGTTCGCGGTCAGCTGCCCGGTGCGTCGGCTCGTGACCTCGGCGAACAGGTCGAGCACCTCCTGCTTGCGCCCGCGCATCGCGGCGAGGTGCACCCGCGGGTAGAGCTGCGGCGGATCGCCGAGAGCGTCGGCGATGGCTTCCTCCTCGGCGATCGCGGCCATCGCCTGCCCGAAGTTTCCGGTGAGCACCGCGTACACCGCCGCCTGCGAGAGACCGAGCCGGACAGTCATCGGCGATCCCGTCGACTGTCCGGTCCGCGTCAGCCAGTCGATGATCGTCCGGTGCAGGTCGAGGTCCCACAGTTCGCCCGCGAGCACGGTGGCCAGGGCGGGCGTGCGGGTCCAGCCTTCGTCGGCGCCGGTGAGGACCTGCCGGATCGCCGGCACGCCGACCCGGTGTCCCTCGGTGGTCAAGCGCACCAGCGCGGTCAGGAGGTCCGGCGGCCCGGACGGGGGCGCGGCGGCGAGCACGCGGTCCAGCACGCCCGCGGCCCTCCCGACGACCAGCCCCATCTCCAGCGCCGCCACCAGGAACTCGCGCGACCGTTCCGGATCGCTGTCCGCGAGCTGCCGCGCGGCTTGCAGAATGATTTCCGGACCGCGGACAGCCCCGTCCGCGCCTTGGACGAAGGCGAT
The DNA here is from genome assembly GCF_042754125.1 of Amycolatopsis sp. NPDC059235. Classification (NCBI taxonomy): domain Bacteria; kingdom Bacillati; phylum Actinomycetota; class Actinomycetes; order Pseudonocardiales; family Pseudonocardiaceae; genus Amycolatopsis; species Amycolatopsis sp. NPDC059235. Next base: position 26,153 of record NZ_JBHZAG010000059.1, on the reverse strand, counting down.
CTGCCCGCGCAACAGGTCGACCGAGGCGTGCTGCGGGATCCCCAGGGGCGAGGTATCGATGCTGGTCAGCAGGTCTGCCGCCGCTTCGGTCCGGCCTGCCGCGAGCGTCGCCCGCGCGGCTGCCAGCGTGCGTTCGACCTGCTTGCCGGGGTCGAGCGACAGCGCGGCGGCGCGCTCGAGGAACGCGGCGGCGGCCGCCACACCACCACGGGCTTGCGCGCGGGACGCCGACAGCTCCAGTTCCGCCGCGACGTCTTCGTCCGGCCCGGAGGTGGCCTGCGCCCGGTGCCAAGCGCGGCGGTCGCCAGCGGTGTCCGGATCGGTGGCGTCGGCGAGCGCTCGGTGCGCCGTCTGCCGCTGTTTTGGCTCAGCCGCGCGGTAAGCGGCCGAGCGCGCCAGCGGATGACTGAAGCGGGCCCGGGTGTCGAACTGGATCAACCCCGACGCTTCAGCCGCGGCGCTCGCGGTGGGCACATCGAGGTCCAGCTGTCGCGCGGCTGTCCACAGGAGGCTCGGGTCGCCGGTGGGATCGGCGCTCGCGAGGATCAGCAGCTCCCGGGCGTCCGCGGGCAGGTCCGCCATTCTGGCGAGGAAACTCCGCTCGATCCGGCTCGCGATCGGCGACGGCGTCGGAAGCGCGAAACCGCCGGCTTTGGGCAGTTCGATGAGGGCCAGCGGGTTGCCGCGGGCTTCGGCGAGCAGGCGGTCGCGCACCCGCTCGTCCAGCGTCACGGTCTTCTCCCCGGCCAGCAGCTCGCGTGCCTGCGCGTCGCTCAGGCCGCCGACGGTCAGCCCGGGCAGTTCGTCGAGCCCGGGGACCGGATCCTGGTCGCGGGCGGCGAACACCATCGCGATCGGCTCGGCCGAAATGCGCCGGGCCAGGAACGTCAGCGCCCGCGCCGACGCGGCGTCCAGCCAGTGCGCGTCGTCGATCACGCACAGCATCGGACGTTCCGCGGCTGCGGTGGCCAGCAGTTCGAGCGCGGCGAGCCCGACGCGGAACGGGTCGGGCGCGCCGTCGGCCAGGCCGAAGGCGACCAGGAGGGAATCGCGGTAGGGAATCGAGAGGGTGTCGAGGTGCGCCAGCACCGGAACGCACAGCTGGTGCAGCGCCGCGAACGGCATCTCGCCCTCGAACTCCGACCCGGACGCGCGGATCCGCTGAAACCGCTCCGCGGCGTGTTCGACGTGGTCCAGCAGCGCGCTCTTGCCGATCCCCGGCTCGCCGCGGAGGACGAGCACCCCGCCCTCGCCCCGCTCCGCGGCCTGGACCAGCGCGAGCAGGCGCTCGATCTCGTCGTGCCGGCCGATGAGGGAGGACGTCGTGGGCATGGTCCGAACCTTAGGGCAGCCGCCGCGGGCGAGATAGGTGATTGTCACCGACGCGAGCGGCGGGGTGTCCGGACGATCCTGGTGACAGGTCACCAGAGGAAAGGAAATTCCACAATGGACACCGTGCTCGTCACCGGAGCGACCGGAACCGTCGGGTCCGCGCTGATTCCGGCACTTCAAGCCCGCGGCAGCACCGTCCGCGCCATGACCCGGGGCCGTCCCGTCGACGGCGTCGAGACCGTCATCGCCGATCTGCGGGACCCGGCGTCGATCGCCGCGGCGCTGAAGGGGGTCGACGCGGTGTTCCTCAACAGCCCGTCCGCGCCTGATGCCGCCGAGCTGCAGATCCAGTTCGCCAACTTGGCGCGCGACGCCGGCGTCAACCGCCTCGTGCTGCTCTCCCAGTACGCCGCCCGCGCGGATTCACCGGTGCGCTTCCTGCGCTGGCACGCCGAAGTCGAGGCACACGTCGAGAAGATCGGTCTCGACTACACCGTGCTCCGCCCGAACCTCTACCTGCAGGCCTTGCTCAACTTCTCCGCCACCATCGCGCAGGGATTCTTCGCCGCACCCATCGGCGACGCAGCCGTGAGCGTCATCGACACCAGGGATATCTCAGCTGCCGCCGCTGCCGTGCTAACCGGCACCGGACACTCCGGCCGCACTTACACCCTCACCGGCCCGCGCGCCGTGACCCACGCCGAGATCGCCGCCGCGCTCTCGGCCGCCACCGGACGGGACATCGCGTTCCACGACGCACCCGCCGACCAGTTCGCAGCCGCGCTGACCGGCCTGCTCCCGTCATGGCAGATCGGCGGCCTCGTCGAGGACTACGCCCACTACGCGCGCGGCGAGGCCGCCGAGGTGCACACCTCCGTCGCCGATCTCACCGGACGCCCCGCGCGCGACCTCACCGATTTCGCCCATGACTACTCCGCCGCGTTCGCGGCTCTCTGAAAGGAAATTCGATGATCTACCACAGCATTCGGTTCACGCTCAAGCCCGGAGTCACGGCGGAGAAGAAAGCTGAGCTCGTCGCGACGATGCGCGAGCTGTTCGACGCGATCCCGGCGGTCAAGGCCCGCGTCGTCGGCCCGGATTTCGGCGGGAAGTACGAAATCGGCGCCGTCCTGGTGATCGAGGACATCGCGGGGTACTCGGACTACATGAACCACCCGGCGCACCTCGAACTGGACCGGATCGGGCTGCCGTTCGTGGAGGAGTTCGTGTCGTCCGACATCACCGACGACCCGGACCCGGAGATCGGCGCGCAGATCGCCGAGGTGCACCGGATCCGGTTCGAGAACGTGCCGGACATCGCGGACCTCATCGCCGGCCTGGCCGAGTACACCGGCAGCGCGGCGCCCGGCAAACACGACGGCTGACGCGGTGCGACGGGCGTGGTTTCGCCGGGGAACCACGCCCGCCGCGTTAATTCGTTCGCGTCCGGACCGGGCCGTTGGGTACACTGACGAGGAGCTGCTGCCGTTCATCGGAGAGGGATATTGATCTTCTGAGGTTCAGAGACACCGCGACCCGGGTTCTTCCGCCCGTCGCGCGTCTGGCCTCGGATGACGGCAACCGGAATTCCGTCCCGTAACACACGTGCGTACCGCGGTGTCTTCACGTTCCTGTCCATCACGAACGAGGAGTCACGCTTATGTCTTCGTCCATTGTGTGCTCGGACCTCAGTTTCGCCTGGCCGGACGGCGAGGTCGTCTTCGATCGGTTCACCCTGGCGATCAGCGAGGGCCGCACCGGGCTCATCGGGCTCAACGGTTCCGGGAAATCCACCCTGCTCCGGCTGATTTCCGGGGAGCTGCGGCCGACCGCGGGCTCGATCAGCGTGTCCGGCGAACTCGGCTACCTGCCGCAGAACCTGATCCTCGGCACCGAACGCCGCGTCGACGAAGTGCTCGGCGTAGCGGAGATCCGGGCCGCGCTCGCCGCGATCGAACGCGGGGAAGCCGGCGAACGCCAGTTCGCGACCGTCGGCGACCAGTGGGACGTCGAGGAACGCACCCGCGCGACGCTCGATCAGCTCGGCCTCGCGCACGTCGCGCTGGACGCGCGGGCGGGGGAGCTGTCCGGCGGCGAGCTGATCCTGCTCGGCCTCGCCGCGCAGTTCCTGCGGCAGCCGGACGTGCTCGTGCTCGACGAACCGACCAACAACCTGGACCTGCGCGCCCGGCGACGGGTCGGCGAGGCGGTCCGGGCGTGGAAAGGCGTGCTGGTGCTGGTATCTCACGATCGCGAGCTGCTGCGCCACGTCGACCGGATCGGCGATCTCCGGTCCGGGGAGGTGACCTTTTACGGCGGGAATCTGGAGGATTACGAGGCGGCGGTGGCCGTCGAGCAGGAGGCCGCTTCGCGGATGATGCGGGTCGCGGAGTCGGATCTCAAACGGCAGAAGCGGGAGCTGCTCGAGGCGCGGACCAAACTGGACCGGCGCGCTCGCTACGGCCGGAAGCAGTGGGAGAACAAGCGCGAGCCCAAGGTCCGGATGCGCAAACGCCAGGAGGACGCGGAAATCGCCGCGGGCAAGCATCGCACGATGCATCTCGGCAAGGTGGCGGAGGCCAAGGAGCGGCTGAAGGAGGCCGAGGACGCGGTCCGCGCCGACGCCGAGATCCGGATCGACCTTCCGGAAACCACGGTGCCGTCCGGAAAAGACGTGCTGACTCTGTCCGATGTGGAGCTTCGGAACGGCCTCTCGGTGAACCTCGCGCTGCGCGGGCCGGAGCGAATCGCGTTGGTCGGGCCGAACGGTTCCGGCAAAACCACGCTGCTGCAGACCATCACCGGGGCGATCGAGCCGCGATCCGGGACAGTCAAAGTGCCGGTTCCGGTGCGCTGGCTGCCGCAACGGCTCGACCTTCTCGACGACACGGTGTCGGCCGCGCAGAACGTGGCCCGGGCGGCTCCGTCCGCGTCGAACAACGAGATCCGCGCCCAGCTCGCGCGGTTCCTGTTGCGCGGCCGGCAGGCTGATCAGGCAGCCGGAAGCCTTTCCGGCGGCGAGCGTTTCCGGGCGACGCTGGCGACGTTGCTGCTGGCGGAACCAGCGCCGCAGCTGCTGTTGCTGGACGAGCCCACCAACAATCTGGACCTGGCCAGCGTCCGGCAGCTGTCGCAAGCGCTGAAGTCGTACTCCGGCGCGCTTATCGTGGTGAGCCACGACCTTCCGTTCCTGCACACGCTCGGGGCGACGAGGTGGGTGCAGCTCGGGTCCACAGTGGAGGAAACAACGGTCAGCGGATCGCGGTGAGGAGCGTGACCGCTCCCGCCGCGATCAGCGCCGCCGCGAAACCCGTCCCTCCGCCGAGATTGGCGATCGTGCTGAACACGGCGACCCCGCCGCCCGCGCCGATGGCGAACCCCACTTCCTGAGTCGCCCCGGCCGCTCCGGCGTGCTCGGCGGTCGCGGCCTCGAACAGCGCCGTGGTCGCCAAAGTGCCGATCGCGCCATACCCGAACCCGACCAACGCGACCGGAAGAACCGTGTGCGTCAACGGAATCGCGGCTAGACCGGCCGCCTGAATCACCAACGCGATGGACGTCGACGTCCGGCTGCGCAGCCAGTTCACGCTGAACGGAGCGACCAACCCGCCGACCGCGGTGGCCACAGCTTGCGGAGCCAACGCGAAACCCGCCTCGATGGGCGTACGCCCTTGCGCGTGCTGGAGTTCGAGGCTGACGAGATAGAGACAAGCCGCGGCCGTCGCGGCGGAAACGACGATCCGCGCGAACGCCGACGCGAACCCCGGCCGCAGAAACAGCCGGACCTGCAACAACGGTTCCCGAAGCCGAAGCTGTCGGCGGACGAACACCACTCCCGCGACCACGCCCGCCGCAGTGCACAACGACCCGCGCACCGGTGCGACGGTGATTTCCTGCAGCCCGTAAACAATCCCGCCGATCGCCGCGACCGACCACAGCAGACTCGGGAGCTCCCATCCGGCAGCCGCCTGCCCGACTGATTCGGGCAGCAGCCACACCGCCAGCGCGATCGTGATCACCGCGAGCGGCACCAGCGCGAGGAAAACCCAGCGCCAGCCCGGTCCTTCGGTCAGCAACCCGCCGACGACCGGTCCCAGCGCGTTCCCCGCTCCCAGCGTGGTGATCCACGATCCGTTGGCGAACGCGAGCGAGCGCCCGGAAAACAGCGATCCGATCGTGCCGACGACCCCGGCCAGAATCAGCGCGCCGGCCACCCCGAGCAACCCCCGGCAGACAATGAGCAACGCCGCGCTGGTGGCAGCCGCGGCGACGGCGTTGAGCACGGCCAGCGCGCTCACCCCGAGCAACAGCACGCGTTTCCGCCCGTACCGGTCGCCCGCGCGAGCCGCGCCGACCATCGCGACCGCCAGCGCGAGCGGGTACACGTCGACGATCCACGCGCGTGCCGGCGCGGACACCTGCAGTTCGGAAGCGATCCGCGGCAGCGCTGTGTTGACCATGCCGAGGGCGAGGCTTCCGCCGAGCACCCCAGCCAGCAAAGGAATCAAAACGAGCCCGCGCCGCGGCTCCACCCGGGTCAACGCCATGCGAGGATCCTGTCCGGGTACCCCCGTGACCGACAAGTACGGACTTCGCCGTCCGGTACTAACCGGATGGATAGTGAGGAGGTCGGATGCGTCCGCAAACGGAGAAGGCCGTGCGAGCGTGGCGAACCTCATGCGCCGCCGAGATCACGACGATGGTCCTCGGCGGCGCGTGGAAGCCGAGCATCCTGCACGCATTGGCCGATCACGGCGTGCTCCGCTTCGGCGAACTCTCGCGCCTGCTGGCAGATCTCACCGACCGAGTCCTGACGCGCCAACTGCGTGAACTGGAAGCCGACGGCCTCTTGCGGCGCGTGGTGTACCCGCAGGTGCCGCCGAAGGTCGAGTACAGCCTGACGGAAGTGGGCGAGAACGCGCAGGAGGTGCTGAACGCGATGGCGGCGTGGGGCCGGTCCTACGCCGAGGAGCACGACCCCGGCCGGTGATCGGCCGGGCTGTTCGGCCGCGGATTCTCCGTAGGATCAAGGTCATGAGCGAACGGGACGAACTGCCGAGCAACTGGGGTCGCTGGGGTGCCGACGACGAGCGCGGCACCCTGAACCTGATCACCGACGAGGTCCGCGAACGAGCCGGGCGCGAAGTGCGCACCGGCCGCTCGGTCTCCCTCGCCGTGCCGATCCGGCCCGCGCCCGTGCTGAGCGGCCCCTTCCCGCCGCGGACCGCCGAAGAATCGCCGGTGCAGCAGCTCATGCTGTACACCGGAAGCCCCGCGTTCGCGCACGCGGACGCCATGACGGTGACGAACCACCACACCCTGTCGACGCATCTGGACGCGCTGGCGCACATCCCGCAGGACGGACAGGTGTACCCGGGTCGCCCGGCGAACGAGAGCGTCACGATGGGCGGCGTCGCGCACGGGTCGACCGCGGCGTTCGCCGAAGGGATTGTGACCAGGGGAATTCTGCTCGATCTCGGTGCGGACGGACCGGTGCCCGCCGATCGCGCGATCACCGGGCAGGACCTCGATGCCGCGGAGAAACGCTTCGAAGTCCACCTCGAACCCGGCGACGCACTGGTCGCGCGGTTCGGCTGGGTGCGGACGCGCTACCGCGGAAACCCGATGCCCGGCATGAGCGTCGACGCGGTGCGGTGGATGCACGACCGTGGTGTGTCGCTGTATGCCGGAGACCTCTCGGATGTTTACCCGCCCTCGCAACCGTTCGCGATGCACGGGGTGGCCCTCCCGAGGCTGGGCATGCCGTTGATCGACGCCGTGGACGCCGACGAACTCGCCGCGGTGTGCGCGGAGCTTGGCCGGTACAGCTTTCTCCTTGTCGCCGCACCGCCGCGGATCCTCGGGTTGACGGGGGTGCCGGTCAATCCGCTCGCGATCTTTTGAGCGCCTTGGCCTTCCCCGTCGGCCCTCTTTTGGTGGCTGCGAGGGCAGTCTCTTGTTCTGGCCGGTCTGCTCAGTTTCGTTTCGGGTGCGGAGGCCGGTCGAACCGGTGAAGCAGAACAGCGAATCCCAGTGTGACGACTATGGGTACGGCGTAGATGACGACCGGCAGAACGGTGTAGGCATCGAGCCGTCCGAGCACCCGCGCGACGACCGGCACCGCGATGAGCGGCACGAGAAGGAGCAGCGCCGCACGACGGCCGCTTCGCGTGCTAACCCGGCAGGCAGCGAAGACGCCGACCACGAGCACCACCAGCTGCACCAATTCAGCCAGGGGAAGGTGCATGCCCCGGGCTGTCGTCGTGAGAGCGAGCAACACCGCGACCGTGCTGACGAGAACGGCGAGTCGCCACCGGCCCAGCAGAGCCAACCCATGGCGTGGGCCTGGGGACACAGTCATCGCGATTGCCGCGAAAACGCTGAGCAGTACCCAGCCCGCGGTCACGTCCACTGCCCAATGCCGGGCGGGATCGAGGACCGCGACAGCGAGCAAACCGGCGGTGGCCAACCAGGCGAGGGCCACCGACGCCCGGCGCAGGCCGCATACGCCGACCACCGCGGCGGCGAGCCAGAGTGTCCACACTGGAACGTCGGCTAGCGCGCTGAGCCACATCCTCAGCGGCCAACCGTCCATTCGGGACACGCTCCGGATCTCGCGCACCGTCGAAGCGGCTCCGGTCAGCAGGAGCAGCGGTGCGAACAAGCTGACCATCGCCAGGGCATCCCGGCGGCCGTTGCCGCTCAGCGCGTGTCGCCAGTGCACTTGGACGGCTCCCCTCAGGAGGTCCAGAGTCTCAGCTTTCCCTGGCCTGCTTCGGTTTCCGGCACCGTCGAGCAGTACTCCCAGCATTTCTTCGCCGTGCACGGTCCGGTGCGCGCGCGGGTACAAAGCCAGCAGCCGCCGGTAGCGCCGCTCAAGGTCGTTCACGCCAGTCCTTCCGCACTTCGGAGCTGAAGCCGCTGTTCGGCGGCGGTGGTGTGGCGTTGCCGCCGCTGGACTTCGGCGGCCAGCCGCGTGGCTCCCGGTTCGGTCAGCCGGTAGTAGCGGCGCAGCCTGCTGTCCACGACTTCCTCGCGATCCACTTCCACCCAGCCTTCCGCGCTGAGCCGGTCCAGCGCGGCGTACAGCGTGCCGGCCCGCAGCGTGACCTGGCCGCCGGAGATCGTCTCGACGTCGCGCAGCACGCCGTAGCCGTGTTGCGGCTGAGCGGCGAGCGCGGTGAGGACCAGGAAGGTCGGCTCGCGTAAAGCGCCGTCATTCATGAGGGAAGCATATACCGATGAGCTGTATATGGCGACCAGATTGACTGATTGACGTTGCTAGTTGTTTCAGTGCAGACTGAAATAACTAGCAAGAAGGGGAGAGCAGCGATGAACTTGGAACAGGTGAGGTTCAACAGCCTCGGCACCCGGTGCGCCGGAGATCTGTACCTGCCGGATGTCGAGGGTCCGGTGCCCGGTCTGGTGCTGGGGCACAGCGGGGTGATGGTCAAGGAGGCGCTGGCCGTGTTCGCGCCGTACTTCGTGCGCGCCGGGTTCGCCGTGCTGGCGATCGACTACCGCACGGTCGGCGGGAGCGAAGGCGAGCCGCGGGGGCAGGACTATCCGGAACGGCAGGCGGAGGATTTTCGCAGCGCCATCTCCTATCTGCAGCAACGGCCGGAAGTTGACAGCGCACGGATCGGGCTGTGGGGCGTCAGCATCGGCGGATCAGTCGCGGTGCAGGCGGCGGTGCTCGACCGGCGCGCGAAGTGTGTCGTCGTGCAGAGCCCCAGCGTGTGGAACGGATGGCGATACCTGGAACGGCTGGCCGGCTGGGCCGGGGTGCGCGCGGTGCGCGATCAGCTCGACGAGGACTGGCAGCGGCGGTACGAGGGCGAGGCCAGCGCGCGGGTCCCGCACCTGAAGCTGGGGCACAGCGTGCGGGACGCGCCGGATGTGGCCGCGGAGATGTTTCCCTCCTACCGCAACGAAAAAACGCTCGACTCGACCGAGCACATGCTCACCTTCGCGCCCGAGGAACTCATCCACCGGCTGGCCCCGACCCCGCTGTTGATGATCGCCAACGGCGGCTGGGATCCCTACCACGTGCTCGAAGAGGCGCAGAGCGCGTTCGCCAAGGCGGGCGAGCCGAAACGGTTTGAGGTGCTGCCCTACGACGTGCTCGGCCTTTACACCGGGCCCGGTCTCGACGAGGCGATGGCGCTGGCCGTGGACTGGTTCGACCAGCACCTGCGCACGGCTCCGCAGTCCGGCGTCACCCCGGTGCCTTCCCGCGCGACGGGGGCCGCCATGACAGAGTGACGGATCTGAAGAGCTGGCCGAGGAGGGCGCGCGATGTCCGATCAGGACAAGCAGGTCGAGGTGCTGCAGTGGGTCGAGCGGGTGGCGACGTTCTGTGTCGAAGAATGGGCGCTCCCGCCGATCACCGGGCGCATCCTCGGCCTGCTGATGATCTGCGACCCGCCGGAGCTGTCCGCGGGCCAGATCGCCGACACGATCCAGGCCAGCCGCGCCTCGCTGACGTCGAACATGCGCTTCCTGACCACTATCGGGCTCATCCGCAAGGTCCGCGTCCCCGGCGACCGCACTACTTACTACCGCATCGAGGACGACGCCTGGCACAAGGTTGTCCAGCGCAAGCTCGACAGCCTCGGCGCCTTCGGCGACATCGCCGACGAGGGCATGAAACTCGCCGGGGGCGGCCCGAACACCGAACGCATCCGCGCCGCGCAACGGTCCCTGACCTGGCTGCGCGACCTCGCGGCGCGCAATCCCTTGAAAACGTAAGGACTTTCTCGTGTCACGCCTGCGTCTCGCCCTGGATCCGCTCCGGGAAACCCTGCTGCTCACGCTGTATGCCAGGGCGCTGGATTCCCAGTCGCCGCACCCGATTCTCGACGACGCCCATTCGGCCCGGGTCGCCGAACAGATCGACTACGACTTCGCCCGGCTCAAGGTCAAACCGAGCCTGGTCTGCGGTACCGCCTTGCGCGCCAAGAAACTCGACGAAGCGGTCCGGGCGTTCGTCGCCGCCCACCCGGACGCGGTCGTGCTGGACCTCGGGTGCGGCCTCGATTCGCGGGCGCTTCGCTGTGCCCCGCCGGGCGGCGTCGACTGGTATGACATCGACTTCCCGGACGTCGTCGCCCTGCGCTCCCAATTCCTGCCTGAAGTATCCGAGTGCGTGGGTGCTGACCTGACCACGTCTGGCTGGCTGGACCCGCTGCCCCGCGACCGGCCGGCGATGATCGTGGCCGAGGGCGTGCTGCCGTTCCTGCCCGGCGACGCGTTTCAGCGGATGACTCAGCAGCTGACCGCGCATTTCGACACCGGGGAGCTGGCGCTCAACGGCTATACCCGGTTCGCGGCCTGGTCGATGACGTACCACCCGACGATCAAGGCCATCGGAATCACCGCCGCGCAGGGTTTCGACGACGCGCACGAACCGGAGCGCTGGCAGGCCGGCCTGACTCTGGTCGACGAGCAGTTTCTAACCCGTGTTCCGGAGGTCAGCTGTTTCCCTCAGCCGCTGCGCGCGGTGACCCGGTTGATGGGGTGCAGCACCGCGTTGTCTCGGCAGGGGACTCGGGTGCTTCGGTACCGGTTCTAGTCTTGCGCCGCGGTGTCTCGGCGAGTGCGCAGGCCGGGGACGAACAGTGTTCGGCCGACGAACACTCCGGGATAGGGTGCGGTGGTGGACCCGAAAGAACGCCGTGCGGCACGGCACCAGTCACCGAACTCCGGAACCAGTCCCAAGCCCCGGCGGCGCACGGTGCCGATCACCGTCGAGCAGGTGGTCGACACCGCGCTGGAGATCATCTCGGCCGAGGGGTTCGAGGCGCTGTCCATGCGCCGCGTGGCCGACGCGCTGAACACCGGCCCCGCTTCGCTCTACGCGCACGTCGTCAACAAAACCGATCTCGACGAGCTGCTGATTGCCCGGCTGAGCTCGAAAATCGTCCTGCCGACGCCGGATGCCGCGAACTGGCGCGAGCAGATCCGCGACGTGTGCGCCCAGGTGCGCGACCTGTACCTGGCCTACCCCGGAATCTCCGGCGCGGCTTTCGCGGTGGCTCCGACGGATCTCGACACCGCGCGGCTCAACGAAGGGATGCTGGCGATCCTGCTGAACGGCGGGGTTACGGCGCAGGCCGCGGCTTGGGGTGTTGACGCGCTGCTGCTCTACGTGGCCGCTTACTGCCTGGAGACGTCGATCGTGCGGCGGCGGGTGGAGGAGAAGGACGCCGTGTGGGTCGTCGGGCGGGACGAGATGCAGCGTCGGCTGGCCTCGTTGCCCGCGGAGGAATTTCCCTACACCGCAAGTCACGCTGTCGAGCTGACTGCCGGGGAAGGGCATGACCGCTTCGATTTCGCGGTCTCTTTGATGATCGACGGTCTGACGCGCCGGTAGACGATCCGCGCCGGATCCCGCCCGCGCGCGCGGTGCCGATGTCCGTGAGGGGAACCCTGAGGGAATCTGATTCCCTCAGGGTTCCCCTCACGGACTTTTGCGGGAGCGGAGCCGCCACGCGGGTAGCGAGCCCGCCGCCACCTGGCGTTTCTGAAAACACCTTGCTCGGGAGGCGGGTTCGTGCGCGTTGACAGGAACACTGTTCGTTGATAGAACAGTGTTCGTGGACAACCTGACAGCCCAGCCCCGGACCGGATCGGCTGGCACCCCAGCGGCCCGGCCGGTGGCGACGACCTCGCACGGCCCGGTCCGCGGCACGATTGAAGGAGACCTCGCCGTCTTCCGGGGCGTCCCCTTCGCCGCGCCGCCCGTGGGCGACCTGCGTTTCGCGGCGCCCCGGCCGCCCGTGACCTGGGCGGACGTCCTCGACGCCGAGGTCTTCGGCCCGATCCCGGCCCAGGCGGAGGTGCCTTCCTCGGCCGTGGCGCCGCGGCGGGAACCGGTCGACGACGGGCGCGGCTGCCTCACCGCGAATGTCTGGATCGCTGACCTGGCCGGCCGCCGTCCGGTGCTGGTCTGGGTCTACGGCGGCGGCTACCTCGCCGGAAGCTCGGCGGACTCCGGGTACGACGGAGCGGTCCTCGCCGAACAGGGCGGCGTCGTGGTGGTGACGTTCAATTACCGCGTCGGCGTCGAGGGTTTCGGGCAGATCGCCGGGGCTCCGGCGAACCGCGGGCTGCTGGACCAGGTCGCGGCGCTCGAGTGGGTCCGTGACAACGCGGCCGCGTTCGGCGGCGACCCGGAGCAGGTCACGGTCTTCGGCCAATCCGCGGGCGCGGGCGGGGTCGCCGCGTTGCTCGCGATGCCGCGGGCGGCCGGGCTGTTCCGCCGGGCGATCGCGCAGAGTGTGCCGGGAACGTTTGTCTCGCCGGAATTGGCGGCGGACGTCATGGCCACGATCGCGGCGGGAGTCGGTGCTGAACCGACCGTTGAAGGGCTCAGTGCTATCTCACCCGCGGCACTTGCCAAGGCAGTGGGCGCGCTTGATCTGCGCGAGTACGCCGATCACTGGGGTGCCTTCGCGTACGGGGTGACGCCGTTTTCGCCGGTCGTCGATGGCGACGTTCTTCCTGCCACGCCTTGGGAAGCGCTCAGAAACGGTGCTTCCCGGGACGTCGAGTTGATCGTCGGGCACACCCGCGACGAGTTCCGGAAAATGCTCGCCGGGCGCGGAATGCTCGGGCGGGTCACCGAGAGAATGACGGAAGACGCGCTCAGCGCATTAGCTCCGGAAGGCTACCGCGCGGCTTTTCCGGAAGCGACCTCCGAACAGCTCTACGAAACGCTGCATTCCGATTGGCTGTTCCGCATGCCGTCGGCACACCTTTCCCGGGACCACACCGGCCGTTCGTTCCGGTATGAGTTCGTCCTCGAAGCGGCCGGGGCGCTGGGAGCCTGCCACGGCGTCGACGTCGCGCTGACGTTCGGCAACTTGACCGGGCCGTTGGTCGAGAAACTGCTTGGGCCGCAACCGAATGCCGAACTCGTCAGGATCTCGGCGACGATGCGGAAAGCCTGGACTGCCTTCGCGCGGGGCGAGGGGCCCGGCTGGCCCGAATTCGACGACGCGGGGACGACCTGGGTGATCGGCGCCGACCCGATCGTGCGGTCTTATCCGGAACAGCTGTCCGCGAACTTGTGGGCGGGCCACGATTTCCCGTGCCTGCCTCTTCGATCCTCGGCCTCGGGCCGAAAAGGGAGTACCCGATGAAATCAGTCCGGTTCAGCACCTTCGGCGGCCCGGAAGTCCTCGAGATCGCGGACGTCCCGGACCCGCACCCCGGACCCGGCGAGATCCGGATCTCCGTGCGCGCGGCGGGCGTCAACGCGAGCGACTGGAAGAAGCGCCAGGGCCTGATGGACCAGGAGCTCCCGCAGACCATGGGGCACGAAGCGGCGGGCGTCGCGGACGAACTCGGCGAGGGCGTCACGGAGGTCGCGATCGGCGATCGGGTCTATGGATTCGCTGCTTCCGGTGGCGCGCAAGCAGAACTGACCGTGCTGTTCTGCTACGAGAAGATCCCGCCCTCGCTCAGCTTCGCCGAGGCGGCCGCATTGCCCGCAGCGGCCGAGACTGCCGCGCGTGCGCTCGACCAGCTCGGCGTCGACAGCGGTGCCACGGTGCTCGTCAACGGGGCTTCCGGCAGCGTCGGCGGTGCCGCGGTGCAGCTCGCCGTGGCCCGGGGCGCCCGCGTGATCGGCACGGGAAGCCCTGCCACGCATGACTTTCTACGCTCGCTCGGCGCCGAACCCGTCGCTTACGGACCTGGTATGTCGGACCGGGTCCGCGCGCTCGCGCCCGACGGTGTCGACTTGGCGCTCGACATCGCCGGAAGCGGGGTCCTGCCGGAGCTGATTCAGCTCGCGGGAGGTCCCGAACACGTCATCACCGTCGCCGATTTCGCCGGCGCTCAGCAGTACGGCGTGCGGTTCAGCCGCGGCGACGGCGGACACGCGCTGTACGTGCTGTCCCAGCTCGGCGAATTGATCGAAGCCGGAAAGTTCACCCTGCCCGTCGGGCAGACGTTCCCGCTGACCGAGGTCGCGGAAGCGCACCGGGTCGGCGAATCGGGCCGTGTGCGCGGAAAGCTCGTGCTGCTGCCCGGCTGACGGGCCTCCTACTCAATCGAGAGAACTTCATGAATTCTGACCTCTCGCCGGCCGGGACCACCCAGCCGGCTCCCCGGAGCGCGCCCGGAAACGCCGTGCGCCACAAGCATCGCTGGCTGGCGCTCGTCGTGCTGAGCCTCGCCCAGCTGATGGACATCCTCGACTCCACCATCGTCAACATCGCCCTGCCGAGCGCGCAGCACGACCTCGGATTCCCCGCCGACTACCGGCAATGGGTGCTGACCGGCTACGCGCTCGCGTTCGGCAGCCTGCTGCTCCTCGGCGGCAGATTGGCTGACTACTTCGGCCGGAAGCGGCTCTTCCTCGTCGGCATCGGCGGGTTCGCGCTCGCCTCCGCGGTCGGCGGCGCCGCCGGGAACTTCGCGACCCTGCTGGCCGCGCGAATCGGGCAAGGTGCGTTCGCCGCGATGCTCGCACCGGCCGCATTGTCCTTGCTGTCCATCACTTTCGCCGACGACGCCAAGGAACGCGGCCGCGCGTTCGGGATCTTCGGCGCGATCTCCGGGGCGGGCGGAGCGGTGGGATTGCTGCTCGGCGGCGTCCTCACGCAGGGCCTGTCGTGGCGGTGGTGCCTCTACGTCAACCTGATCATCGCGGCGGTCGCGTTCGCCGGCGGGCTGGTGCTGCTTCACGACGCCGAGCGGCCGCGGCGGGTCCGGCTCGACATCGCGGGCACGGTCGCCGTGGTCCTCGGCCTGATCGGGATCGTCTTCGGCCTCGGCACCGCGGAACGGAACGGCTGGCACGACCTCCGGACGCTCGGGCCAGTGCTCGCGGGTGTCGCGCTCATCGCCGTCTTCGTGGTCGTCGAACGCCGCACCGCCCATCCGCTGCTGCCGCTGCGGGTGATCCTGGACCGGGTCCGGGGCGCGGCGTATCTGACCCTGGCAATCAGCGGGACCGGGATGTTCGCGGTGTTCCTGTTCCTCACGTTCTACCTCGCGAACACGCTGGGGTTCAGCCCGGTGCAGACTGGCGTGGCATTCCTTCCGATGATCGGTCTGGTCATGGTCGGAGCGGTGTTCTCCGGGGCGGTGCTGCTGCCGCGCTGGGGGCCGCGGCCGATCGTCACCCTGGGCTGTCTCCTCGCCGCGGTCGGCATGGTCATCCTCACCGGAATCGGCGCGGACTCGAGCTACGCCGCGAACATCCTGCCCGCCCTGCTCGTGACCGGCGTGGGGTTCGGGTGCATCTTCGGCTCGGTGCAGAACGCCGCGACCAGCGGTGTCGAGCCCGGCGACGCCGGGGTGGCGTCCGCGCTGGTGACGACGGCCCAGCAGATCGGCGGCTCCATCGGCACCGCGGTGTTCAGCTCGCTCGCGACGTCCGCGATCGCCAGTTACCTGGCCGCGCATCCGGCGACCGGGACCCTTGCCGAGGCGACCTTCGCCGGATACCGCCTGGTGTTCTGGATCGCGGCGGCAGTCTTCCTCGGCAGCGCGCTGCTGGCCGCGCTGCTGTTCCGCAGCGGTCCCTTGCCGCTGCCCGCTGACCCGGCGGCCTGAACCGCGAACGCTAGCCTGGTCGTATGGCAGACACCCGTCCTGGAGGCCGAACCGCTCGTACGCGCGCGGCGGTGCACAACGCCGTGCGCGAGCTGTTCGCCGAGGGACGCGACCAGCCGTCGGTGCGGGAGGTGTCCGAACGGTCGGGCGTGCACGAGGTGACGATCTACCGGCGGTGGGGACGGATCGAGTCGCTGGTCCTCGACGTCGCCGTCACGCAGCTCAACGAGGAAGCCCCTTTCCCGGACAGCGGTGACCTGCGCCGCGACCTGCTCGACTGGGCGCACGCGGTCGCCGGACAGGTGAAGACGCGCGAGGGGTTCGCACTGTTCCGCGCGCTGGCCGCGGCCACGTCTCCGCTCGGGGGCGGGCAGGGCGAGCAGGCTGCTGCCGATGCGGCCGGGTATTTGCGGCAGCGGACCGCGCAGCTGCAGCGGGCGTTGGACCGGGTGGCCGCTGCCGGCGGGAAGCCGCCGACGGTGGCGCATGTTTTCGACGTGGTGCTGGCGCCGATCTACCTGCGGGCGATTTTCGGGTATGAGCCGCCGGATACGGAGTTGGCGGCGCTGGTGGATCGGGCGCTCGCTACTGCCTGAGGCCAGCTGCCCCTGCTTCGCCAAGGGACGTGAGGGGAACCCTGACGGACTCTGAGTCCCTCAGGGTTCCCCTCACGGACGTCTGACGGCTGGCTGAAAAATCTAACTGCAGGATCTCTTGCATTAGTGGTCATGTCTTCGCATACTTCTCGTTAGTGCAAGTTTTCTAACGTTAAGAGCGGAGTCCTTATGACCGGCAGCGCACCACCGCTTCGTGACCGGATCGCCGTCGTCACCGGGGCGAGTTCCGGGATCGGGGCGCAGATCGCTCGCGAGCTCGGCTCCGCCGGGGCGCGGATTGCCCTGGTGGGGCGGGATTCTCAGCGGCTCGGGGCGGTGGCCGGGGAACTGGCCGCGGCGGGTGCGGAGGCGGAGCCGATCGTCGCTGATCTCGCGACCGCGGCCGGGCCCAAGGAAGTCGTGGACCGCGCGGTCGCCCGCTTTGGCGGCATCGACGTGCTCGTGCACGCCGCCGGGGTTTTCCTGCCGACGCCGTTCGCCGACACCACCGACGAGCTGCTCGACGCGCAGTGGGCGACCAACGTCCGCGCGCCGTTCAGGCTGACCAGGGCGGCGTCCGAACACCTCGGCGACGGCAGCAGCGTCATCTTCGTTTCGTCCATCTGCGGGCACGTCGGGTTCCCGAACTCCAGCGCCTACTGCGCGACCAAGGGCGCGGTGGAACTGCTGGTCAAATCGCTGACCACCGAGTTCGCGCCGCAGGGCATCCGGGTGAACGCGGTCGCGCCGGGCAACGTGCGCACGAGCATCAACGCGCATCTGCTCGCGGATTCCGATTACGAGCGCCAGATGCTCGACTCGACTCCGGCGGGGCGCGTCGGCGAAGTCGGCGACATCGCGCCCGCGGTCGCGTTCCTCGCGTCGCCCGCCGCGTCGTACATCCACGGTGCCAGCCTGCTGATCGACGGCGGCTGGGTGGCGTCGTGAAGCCCGAGTTCCGCGAACTCGTGGCCGCGAGCGGGCTCGACGTGGTCACAAAACCGCTCGACGAAGAGGTAGTGCTTGCGGCGCTTCAGGAACTGTACGGCTTGTCCGGCCGACTGGAGCGGATGGCGTCGGAGAAGGACGAGACGTTCGTCCTCCAAGCGGCGGATGCGCGCTACCTGGTCAAGGTGAGCGGTGAAGCGCGCGAGGATCTGGTGCTGCAGACGGCGGTGTTGCGGCATCTTGAGCGCACCGCGCCCGAGCTGCCGGTTCCCGTGGTGAAGTCCGGTGTGGACGGTGCGGATCTGCACGACCTCGCGAGCGGCCGGTCGTTGCGGGTTCTCTCGTTCTTGCCGGGGGAGCCGCTGGCCGGGTGCCCGGCGGACCCGGAGCCGTTCGGGCGCTGGCACGGGCAGCTCACTCGTGCGCTCGCCGGCTTCCGCGGCGGGAACCGGACCTTGCTCTGGGATCTGCGCCATCTCGGCGCGCTCGAGCCCACGAACGGGCTCGCGCACGAGATCCTGGCGGAGTGCGCGGCCCGGGTCCGTCCGGGCGAACTGGAAACCCAGCTGGTGCACAACGACCTGAGCCCGCACAACATCCTCGTCGGCGCGAACGGGGAGCTGGCCGGGGTGCTCGACTTCGGCGACGTGCTCAGTACAGCGGTGGTTTTCGACCTCGCCATCGCGCTCTCGAACCTCCTCGACCCGGACGCGACGGACCTGTGGGCGGCCCCGCTGGCGTGGCTGCGCGGCTATCTCCAGATCAGGCCGGTCGCCGAAGACGAACTGGCGCTGCTTCCGTTGCTGGCCACCGCGAGATTGGTGCAGCGCGCACTGATCGCGTCCTGGCGGGCTCGGCAGGATCCGGCCCGCGCGGATTACGTCCTTTCGCACGCTTCCCGGGACTGGGACGCCGCCCGCGCCGGGTACGCGGACCTCCCCGCGGCGGCCGAACGAGTGCTGGAGGTGCGGCGATGACCCGTCCGGAAATGGTCAACGGTTTCACCAGCGAGCATCTTTCCGCTCAACCACAGCATATTCGCGAGCTGATCGACCGGCGTGCGAAGGTGCTCGGCCCGGGCTATCAGCTGTTCTACACCAACCCGGTCGAAGTCAGCCGGGGCTCAGGCGTGCACCTTTACGACCCCGCGGGCAACGAGTACCTCGACGCCTACAACAACGTCGTCTCGCTCGGCCATTGCCACCCGGCCGTCGTCGAGGCGGTGACCCGGCAGTTGTCGACGCTCACCACGAACACCCGTTACCTGCAAGCAAATCTGCTCGATTTCTCCGAACGGCTGCTCGCGACTTTCCCGGCGGAACTCGACCGGGTCACCTACACTTGCACCGGTTCGGAAGCGAACGACCTGGCGTTGAGAATCGCACGGGCGCACACCGGAAACACCGGAGTCATCGTCACGCGCAACGCGTATCACGGCGTGACCGCCGAGGTCGCCGCCTTCTCCCCGTCCCTTGGCCCGGCATCACCGCTGGGACCGCACGTGCGCACGATCAGCGCACCAGATCCGTTGCGGCACCACAATGTGACGGATCTGCTGCGCACCGAGATCCGGGCAGCCATCGAAGACCTCCAGCGGCACGGCTTTGGCGTCTGCGCGCTCGTGGTGGACAGCATCTTCTCTTCCGACGGTGTGCAGCCGTTCCCGACGGATCTGCTCAGCGTCCTCGCCGCCGAAGTCCGTGCGGCCGGCGGGGTTTACCTCGCCGACGAAGTCCAAGCCGGATTCGGTCGCACCGGAGCCGGATGGTGGGGCTTCGGCCGACACGACGTCGTGCCCGACCTGGTGACGTTGGGAAAGCCGATGGGAAACGGGATCCCGGTGGCCGCGACCGTGCTGCGGAACGAGATCGGCCGGGAATTCGGCCAGAAGGTTCGCTACTTCAACACTTTCGGCGGCAGCAACGTGCCGATCGCGGCGGCCTCGGCAGTGCTCCACACTATCGAGCGCGAAGGACTGATCGACAACGCCCGCGAGATCGGCGCACAGTTGCTCAGCGGCTTCGCCGAAATTGTCGAGGCGCATTCGTTTCTCGTCGAGGCGCGCGGTGCCGGACTGTTCCTCGGGATCGAGGTGACCGCACCGGACAGCACCGAGCCGGACCGGGCGCTCGCTCAGTCCCTTGTGGACGATCTGCGCGAGAACTTCGTGCTCGTGTCGGCGTCCGGGCCGCACGGCAACGTCATCAAAATCCGGCCGCCGCTGGTGTTTTCCGCCGCCGACGCCGCCCTGCTGCTGGCGCGCTTCGCCGACGCGGCCGCCCGAGTCCGGAGGTGAGCATGACCGCACCGACGATCGACCTGAACGCCGACGCCGGCGAGAGCTTCGGCCGCTGGACCCTCGGCGACGACGACGCCCTGTTCCAGCACATCACCACCGCCAACATCGCGTGCGGCTACCACGCGGGCGACCCGGCGACCATGCGCGCGTCCCTGGTCCGCGCGCGGAACGCCGGGATCGCCGCCGGAGCCCACCCCGGTTATCCGGATCTGCTGGGCTTCGGCCGCCGGGCCTTGCCCGCGACCGATTCCGACGTGGTCGACTACATCCTCTACCAGGTCGGCGCGCTCGCCGGACTCGCGGCGGTCGAGGAGGTGCCGCTCACGCACGTCAAACCGCACGGTGCGCTGATGGGCCGGATCTGCCGTTCGCCGGAGCTGGCGGTCGCCGTCACGCGAGAGCTTCAGTCGGTTTTGCCTGGAGTGCCGCTGATGTTCGCGCCTGCCGAGGCACTGCGTGCGGTGGTCGCGGCCGGGCTGCCGGTGATCCCGGAGAACGCGGCCGATCTCGACTTCGACCAGGACGGCATCAACCTCGTCGAACCCGTCCCGCAGGCCAAGGACCCGGCCGCGGTGGCAGATCGGGCGCTGGAAATGGCGCGCGGGACGGCCCGGACGGTCGACGGAACGGTGATTCCGATGCCGGTGCGCTCGGTGTGCGTGCACGGTGATCGACCGAACGCGGTGGCGGTCGCGGAGGCGGTGCGTCGACGTCTTGAGGCGGCCGGGTTCGTGGTGCGTGCGGCATGAGCTACGAGGTTTTCGCCGACGGCGCCCGGGCCAGTTTCGGCGGCGACGAGTTCGTGTTCGTCGAGGTCTGCGAAAGCATGGATCTCGCGCAGGCCTTGCGAATCCAGGCGATCACCGGCGAGTTGTCCCGGCGCGAGCTTCCCGGAATCCTCGACGTCGCCCCGGCGAACGCCAGCTACCTCGTGCGTGTCGATCCCGAGGTTGTGCACCCGCGCGAACTGGTACGAACGCTGGCCCGGCTGCACGAGCGGTTCGGAGAAGCGGGATCGGTCGCACTGGATACGGAGATCGTCGAAATCCCGGTCTGGTACGGAGATCCGGAGACCGAGCGGGTCTGTATGAAGTTCCGCGACCGGCACCAGTCGGCGGGGGAGACCGATCTCGCCTATACCGCGCGCGTCAACGGGCTGGCCTCTGCGGCTGATCTTGTGGCCGCGCATTCGTCGGCACCCTTCATCGTCACATTTCCGTGTTTCAAACCGGGAAACACCGAATGTGTCCAGCTCGTTCCGCGCGAACGGCAACTCCAGGTCCCGAAATACCTGCGGCCGCGGACCGAAACCCCGGCGAGGGCAGTCGCCCACGGCGGCGCGTTCACCGTCGTCTATCCCACCGCGGGCGTCGGCGGCTACCAGCTGCTGGGCCGTTCCCCGGTTCCCGTCGCCGATCTCGCGCAGCGGACGCCCGGGTTCGAGACGTCGAAAGTGCTCGCCACGATTTCGACGTTGCTGAGCTTCCGCCCCATTCCCGGTGAGGAGTACGCGCAACTGCGCACCGATTCCCGCGAAGGCCGCTACCGATACCGTCGGGCACCGGTCCGGTTCGCGCTTGCCGAATTCCTCGCCGATCCGGCCGGCTATCCGCGGAAGCTGACGGCGGCGTTGTCATGCTGACCGTCCTCGCCCCGGGCGCTCGCACGCTCGTCCAAGACCTCGGCCGCGCCGGGCAATACGCCATCGGCCTGCCTCCTTCTGGTGCGCTCGACCAGTACTCACACCGCTGCGCAAACCTCTTGGTGGGCAACGATAAAACCGCGGCGACGCTGGAGATCACCATGATCGGCCCGGAGCTGCGCTTCGCGGAACCGGCCACCGTGGCGGTCACCGGTGGCGAAGCCGAGATCAGCATCGGCGGAACGCGCGCCGGGTGTTGGCAGACGCTGTCCGTGGATGCGGGCCAAGTACTGCGAATCGGCACGCTGCGCACCGGCTGCCACGCCTACCTCGCGGTGCGCGGCGGGATCGCGACGGAGCCGTTCCTCGGCAGCCGATCCACTTACCAGAGTTCGGCGATCGGCCGCCCGCTCGCTGACGGCGACACCCTGCCGATCGGCGACGAGACCGAGGGATTCTGTCCCGGCGCGGGCAGCACCGTCGATCCCCGGCTGCGTCCCGCGCTCGGCGGACACCAACCGTTGCGGCTGGTCGAAGGGTTGTGCCGGTACCGCTTCACCGATGAGAGCGTCCAAGAATTCTTCTTCTCCACGTTCACCGTCTCCGCCGAATCCGACCGCACCGGCCGCAGGCTGATCGGCCCGGCACTGCGGTTCGTGGACCGCGAAGCCCCGTTCGGCGCGGGCGACAACCCCAGCAACGTGGTCGACCTCGGCTACCCGGTCGGCTCGGTGCAGGTCCCCAACGGCGAGGAGGCCATCTGCCTGCTGCGCGACGCCGTGACCGGCGGCGGCTACGCCACGATCGGCACCGTCGTGACCGCCGACCTCGACGTGCTCGCCCAGCTCAAAGCACCGGACACGGTCCGTTTCGTGCCGGTGTCGCTCGATCAGGCCGTCGCCGCCCGCCGCGAGAGCCGTAACCGGCTCGACCAGGTGCGGCGTGGGCTGCGGTTGCTTTCCCTGTACTGACCTGTCTTCCGGCAGCACCCGGCCGTCCCCGGAGGACGGCGCGAACGCCCCCGTTCGCCAGCGCCGCTCGTACCCGCCTCGTTCCGAGGAGCCCCGCCATGACCACTCCCGACCTCGCCGTCGCCGCTCCGAGGCATGCCTCGCCCTGGACCGTCCGGACCCTGCTCATCCTGCTCGTCCTCGACCTGACCTACCTCGTCAACGCGATGGACCGGCAGGTGTTCGCCATCCTGCTGCCGGACATCAAGCAGACCTACCTGCTCACCGGCACCCAGGCCGGGACGCTGTCCACGATCTTCACCCTCGGAATGGGTCTCGCCGGCATCCCGGCGGGGTACCTGGCCGACCGGATCGGGCGCAAACGGGTCATCATCGCGAGCCTGCTGCTGTTCTCGATCACCTGCGCGCTGCAGGCGACGGCGCACGGGCTCGTCGACCTGACGGCGTGGCGGATCCTGTCCGGCGTCGGCGAAGGAGCGCAGAACGCGGCGCTGTACGCGGCCGTCGGCGCGTACTTCCACCGCAACCGCGCGGTGGCGATCGGGTCGATCAACGCGGCGTTCGGGCTCGGCGCGTTCGCCGGCCCGTTGTGGGGCGGCGCGCTGCTGTCCTCGACCGGGAACTGGCGCGTTCCGTTGCTGGTGTTCGGCGGGCTCGGCCTGGTCATTCTCGTCGTCATGGCGTTCACGGTGCCGCGGTCGATGACGGAAACCGGACGCCAGGAGGCACCCCGTGAGCTGCCGGCTCCCGGTACGGAGATCCGGTTCTGCAACCGCCGGGTCGTCTGCTGCGCCATCGCCACCCTTGCCGCGGGCTTCTCCATCTACGGTTACCTCGGGCTGTATCCCACCTATCTCCGCGAGGCGCACGGCTACTCCGGCAGCCAGATCTCGGTCGCCGCGGGCATGTTCGGGCTCGGCGCGCTCACGTCGGTCTTCTGCGGGATGTTCGCCGACCGGCTCGACCAGCGGCTGGTCAACCTCGTCGGATTCGCCGCGATCGCCGGGTGCGGGGCGGGCATTTTCGCCTTCGCCGACGCCTATCCCGCGCAGCTCGTGCTTTCCCTGGTGCTCGGGATCGCGTTCACCGGGATCGTCTACACCAACACGAACGCGCTCATGCAGCGTTCGGTGCCCGCCGCGAAGGCGGGTCGGGCGAGCGGGCTGTTCGTCGCGGCCATGTATCTCCCGGCGAGCGTGTCGGGCTATTTCTTCGCGGCCGTCAAATCCGGTTTGGGATGGCACACCGCCGGAGTCGTCCAGCTGTGCGCGATCCCGGTCGTCGGCCTCGTCGCGATGGCCGCGATGGGCAAACCGCGCGACTGACCACAAAGGACAGAGAGGAAAATCATGACACAGCACTACGAACCGTATTCCGAAGTGCGCGACGGCATGCGGGTCGACTGGGACGTCCGGCTCACGATGAGCGACGGCGTGACGCTCGCCGCGGACATCTTCCGGCCGGACGACGACCAGCCGCATCCGGTGCTGCTCGCGGCCAGTCCGTACGGGAAGGGGCTTTCGTTCGCGGACGGGTTCCCGTCGCAGTTCGCCGCACTGGTGCGCGATCATCCCGAAGTGGTGGCCACTTCGACTGGGGCGTACCAGGTTTGGGAGTATCCGGACCCGGAGCGGTGGGTGCCGGAGGGCTACGTGTGCGTGCGGATCGACGTGCGCGGGACCGGCGGCAGCGAAGGGGTGATCGACTTCTTTTCGCCGCGTGAGGCGCAAGATCTTTACGAGGCGATCGAATGGGCCGGGGTCCAAGAGTGGAGCAACGGCAACGTAGGGATGCTCGGCATCTCCTATCTCGCGACCAATCAATGGCTGGCCGCCGCGCTGTCCCCGCCGCACCTGAAAGCCATCTGCCCGTGGGAGGGCGCGTCCGACTACTTCCGCGAATACACCCACCACGGCGGGATCCCGACGGAGTTCATGCCCAGTTGGGCGCCGAACCAGGTGCTGCGCGTCCAGCACGGCCGCGCCAACTCGCCGGTCAACCCGAACACCGGCCGCCGCGTTTCCGGGAAACCCGTGCGTACCGAGGAAGAACTGGCGGCAGCCGCGATCCGGATCTCCGACGTACTGCTCGAACGGCCGGTCGTTGACAACTACTATCAGGACCGGACCGCGGTGCTGGAGAAGATCACCGTCCCGGTGCTGTCCTCCTCGAACTGGGGTGGCATGGGGCTGCATTCGCGCGGCAACTTCGAGGGATTCCAACGGGTTTCGTCCGAGCATAAGTGGCTGGAGGTGCACGGGCTGGAGCACTGGACGGAGTTCTACACCGATTACGGCCTCGACGTGCAGCGCCGGTTCTTCGACCATTTCCTCAAGGGTGAAGCCAACGGCTGGGACGCGCAGCCGCCGGTTCAATTGCAGGTACGCACGCCGGACAGCTTTTTCCTGCGCCACGAAAGGGAATGGCCGCTCGCGCGCACCGAATGGACCGCGCTGCATCTCGACCTCGGCACTCGCGCACTGACCGAACACGCTCCGTCCGGCTGGCAGCAAGCTGAGTTCGTCGCGCGGTCGGAAGGGCTGCTGTTCACCTTGCCGACTGCTTCGCAAGCAGTGGAATACACCGGTCCGGCGGCGTTGAAATTGTTTGTTTCATCGACGACTGAGGACGCGGATCTCTTCGTCACGGTGCACCTGTTCGATCCCGATGGCGTCGAAGTCCTTTTCCCGACTGCTTTCGAGCCGCACGGTCCGGTCGGTCAGGGCTGGCTGCGCCTGTCGCACCGCGAACTCGATCCGGAACTTTCCCGCCCGTATCGTCCTTGGCAGCGGCACACCGCGGTGTCGCCGCTGACGCCTGGAGAGGTGTACGAGGCGGACGTGGAAATCTGGCCGTTCTCGATCGTGGTCCCGGCTGGTTACGCGCTCGGGGTGTCCGTGCGCGGCCAGGATTACGAGCACCATTTGCCCGGCCCGCACGAGCTGACTTACGGCCGCGAAGTCCGCGGGAGCGGTGCGTACTGGCACGAACTCCCCGGCGACCGCGACCGCGCGGCGTACAGCGGACGGACTACCTTGCACAGCACTGAAAACCAGCGACCGCAGTTGCTGCTGCCCCGGATTCCCGGAGCCTGACCGCACACTTCGCGAACCGGTGTCAACCCGCCGAACCCGCGGCACGGAACCGCCGGTTTCGCGAAACCGCCAGACGCCGCCCTCGATGGGCGGCGTCTGGTCGCGGAGATGGCTGGACAGAGCGAAGTGCGCGGTTCTATCGTGGGGAGTTCTAAACCTGGGGAGGGGTTATGATTCGCCGGACAATTGTCTTGCTTGGCGTGCTGGGGCTGGCCGGGATCGGCGCGGTGGGGCCTGCTTCGGCCGCGTCGCCGAGGACTTCGCAGCTGACTCTCGATCCGAACTCGGGCGCGCCCGGGGATCCGGTGACGATGAGCTGGCAATGCACCAAGGACGACGGCCCGGTGCGCCAGCTGTGGTCGAACGTGCTCACCGGATTCCCGACGAACCCGCACACCTATGTCGGCACCGCGCAGGCGACGGTACGGACGGACGTGACTCCGGCGGGGAACGGGAATTACTGGGTGGCGCTGGACTGTCAGCATTCGTACTCGATCCTGCCGTTCACCGTGCGCTGAGCCGGGCGGTCCACGGCTAGAATCGGCGGCGTGATTGGCCTCCTTGACTTCCTTCGCGAGCTGGCGGGGGCCCCCCCCCCGGCGGGGGGGGGCCCCCACACAAACCGGTGTTTTGGAAAAAACGGGGGGTCGCTGGCGGCCCCCAAGAAAGACGAGACAGTATTATTTAAAAAAAAAAAAT
>NZ_JBHZAG010000058.1:0-67338 GCF_042754125.1 Amycolatopsis sp. NPDC059235 | reverse complement strand
CGGGGCGCCACCTGCGCGCCCTGGTGCGCCCCCCCCCAAGCCCCATAGGAGGGGGGGGGTGGGGGGTGTGGTCCTACCGGGCGGAAAGATGCCTTGACAAGCACCCCCGAACCGCAGAGAAGGCTTCCTATCGGGGTGCGGGGGAGGGGCTGGGTGCACCGCTGGTTGGGTGCAGCGGCTGCGGTTTAGGTCCGTGAGGGGAACCCTGAGGGACTCTGAGTCCCTGAAGGTGGCCCTCACGGACTTCTCTGGGGGTTAGCGGATGAAGTCCACAACGGACTTGGTGACCCGGGTTGGGTCTTCCAGGTGGGGGAAGTGGCCGATGGCTGGCCAGATTTTGGGTTCGCTGTGCGGGCCTGCCCAGTGGACTGACGCCAGGGCGGTTTCCGGGAGGATGCAGGTGTCGTCTGCGCCGTGGAGTTGCAGTACGGGGGCGGCGATGCGTCCCTCGACGGCGTCGGTGAAGCGCCTGCCTTCGCCGCGGAATTGGGCGCGGAAGGCCCAGCGGTAGTACTCCAGGGCGGAGTGGGCGACGCCGGGGACCAGCATGGCTTGGCGGAAGGCGGGCATTGTCTCGGTGAAGTCCGAAGAGGACCGCCAAGTCTCGCCGGACCATTTGGCGAAGAGTTCTTCCACTGCCGCCGCGTTGTCGCGGACCAGCCATTTTTCCGGGGCCATCGGTACCTGGAAGCGGAAGAGGTGGCCTACTGCGCGGATTTGGCTGCTGGTGCGCTTGACCGCCGACTTGAAGGCGAGGGGATGCGCGGCGCCGATGGCGGTCACCGAGGACACCAGGCGTGGGTGCAGTGCGGCGACTGTCCAGGCGAGCATGCCGCCCCAGGCGTGGCCTACCAGGTGTGCCCGGCGGGCGCCCAGGGCCTTGATCAGGCCGCCTACGTCGCCGGCCAGGGTCCAGGCGTCGTAGCCGCGTGGGGGCTTGTCCGAGTCGCCGTAGCCGCGCAGATCTACCGCTACCGCGCGGAAACCGGCGTCGGCCAGTGCGGGCAGTTGGTGGCGCCAGGTCCACCAGAAACCGGCGAAGCCGTGCAGGAGCAGCACTAACGGACCCTCGCCGCATTCGGCTACGTGCAGGCGGATGCCGTTGGCCGAGACGTCGCGATGCGTCCACGGGCCGTCGACCCGCACGCTCGACGGGTCCGGCGTCAGCTCCACCACTGCGCGCGCGGGCTGGCGTCAGCCCTGCGTCGAGGGCAGGTCGTCGTCTTCGGCGGGCTTGCGCTTGAACGCCTCAGCCGTCTCCTTGACGGTGCTGATGGTGCGCTCCGGCGCGCGCAGCTTCTTCACCTTGCGCCAGCCGAGGAACGCGGTCGCGCCCACGGTGACCAGCATCAGGCCGAACACCGTCGCGAACGCGGGCCAGCGGATGCCCCACCAGTCCGACAGGCCCTCGGCGATCAGCAGGAACAGGAAGAAGGTGCTGTACAGAAAGACGGTGAGGGCGATCAAGAAGAAGACCGTCCCCTTGAGCGCCTTCTTCGCTTCCTGCGCCAGTTCGGCTTTCGCCAGCTCGATTTCGGCGCGGACCAGCGTCGACAGGTGCTGGGTGGCGTCGCCGACGAGCTTGCCGATGGACTGTTCGCTCGCCGCGGCTTCCTCGTCGCTGGACAGGGGCAGGTACGGCACGGCCCCCACGCCGTCGGGGCTGGTGCGCTCGTGTTTGGGGCTGCTCACTGGGTCATCGTGCCACGTGACCGTATGCGAGGCGCGACGGACCGGCGGGAGTGTCGGGATCAAGCCGCCTTCGCGTGTACCCGGCTGCGCCGCAAGAGGAGCACGGCGGCCGTCAGCGAGGCGATCGCCGAGGCGATCAAGACCGCCGCCTTGGCCACTTCAGCGGCTTCGGCGGGCAGGGCGAGTTCGGCGATCAGCAGGCTGACCGTGAAGCCGACGCCGCCGAGCACGGACAGCGCGGCCACGTCTCGCCAGCTCATTCCGCTGGGCTTTTCCGCCACGTGCAGCTTCACTGCCAGCAGGCTTGCCCCGAAGATCCCGATGAACTTGCCGACGACCAGTCCGATGAGGACAGCCAGCGGCAACGCGGTGGTGAAGACCGTCGACAGCGCCTCGCCGTTCACCGAGATCCCCGCGGCGAACAAGGCGAACACCGGCACCGCGACCGCCGCTGACCACGGCTGCAGGCGGTGCTCGAGCCGGACCGCGGGCGCTTCCTCCTCGCCCTCGTCCGCGCGGACGCGAGTGAGCAGACCGAGCGCGACGCCGGCGATCGTCGCGTGGATGCCCGCCGAATGCACCGCGACCCAGGTGATCAGCGCGATCGGCACGTACAGCCACGGCGAGCGGACGCGTTTGTGCTGCAGGAAGGCGTAAAGCCCGAGCGCGACCACCGCGACCGCCGCCGCGATCAGGTTGAAACTGCTGGTGAAGAGGATCGCGATGACGAGAATCGCGCCGAGGTCGTCCACCACGGCAAGGGAAAGCAGGAACACCCGCGCGCTGCTGGGCAGGTTGGACGCGGTCAGCGCGAGCACGCCGAGCGCGAACGCGATGTCCGTGGCCACCGGGATCGCCCACGCCCGGTCGACCTCCGGCGTGCCCCACGCGATCGAGAGCGCGACCACCGCGGGCACGACCATTCCGCCGACGGCGGCGATCACCGGAAGCACGGCTTGCCGCCACCGGGACAGTTCGCCGACCACCAGTTCTCGTTTGAGTTCAAGCCCGGCGACGAAGAAGAACAGCGCGAGCAGGCCGTCCTTCGCCCAGTCTCCGACGGAGAGGTTGAGGTGCAGGAACTCCGGGCCGATCCGGAAGTCGCGCAGCGCCTCGTACGCAGGCGCGAGCGGGGAGTTGGCCCAGACCAGCGCGACCGCGGTGGCGGCGAGCAGGATGAGCCCGCCAGTGGTCTCCGTGCGGAGGAAACGGGCGAATTCGGCGACGGCGCGGGCTGGGGTCACGAAAAACTCCTTGCGGGGACGGCGGATCTCCCGCCGACCAGACTTCCCGGCACACCGATGTCCAGTTTACCGTCCGCAGTCGCCGATTACCGGCCGTTGTGACGAACGGCAACCGGGCCTGCCCGATGACGCTCGCATCACGCCGCGCTGAGCGCAAACGCAGGTCAGCCGTTCGCGTCGGCCAAGTTGTCTAGTCCATACTGACGCCGGTTTTTCGTTCACCTGTTCGCCTTCTAGCATGCGAGGAGAGAACGACAATGATGTTGAATACAGGGACGAGGCAGTAGTGAGCACCCCTATCGACGCCCAGGCCGATACCAGATTTTTCGGGCACCCGCGGGGGTTGGCAAACCTCTTCGGCGTGGAGATGTGGGAGCGCTTCTCCTTCTACGGGATGCAGGGCATCCTCGCCATCTACCTCTACCACTCGGTCGCCGCGGGCGGTCTCGGCCAGCCGGAAGCCGCCGCGACCAGCATCGTGGGCGCCTACGGCGGCCTGGTTTATTTGTCGACAATCGTGGCGGCCTGGGTCGCCGACCGGCTGCTCGGCTCCGAGCGCACGCTGTTCTACAGCGCCGTGCTGGTGATGGCCGGGCACATCGCGCTGGCGGTCGTGCCGGGGCTGGCCGGGGTGGGCGTCGGCCTGGTCTGCGTCGCCCTCGGCAGCGGCGGGATCAAGGGCAACGCCACCGCGCTGGTCGGCACGCTCTACACGGAGAAGGACCCGCGCCGGGACGGCGGCTTCTCCCTCTTCTACATGGGGATCAACCTCGGCGCGCTGGTCGGGCCGCTGATCACCGGATGGGTACAGCAGGAGATCGGGTTCCACGTCGGCTTCGGCGTCGCGGCGCTCGGCATGGCCGCCGGTCTCGTGCAGTACACCCTCGGGAGGCGCAATCTGCCGGACACGGCGAGGACGGTCCCGAACCCCCTCCCGGCCGGCCAGCGGGGCGGTGCGGCCGGCATCGGGCTGGCGGTGGTAGCCGTCGTGGTCGTCGCCGTGCTGCTGGGCTGGGTCACCGCGGACAACCTCGCCACCGTCACCGCGCTCGTGATCACCGCGGGTTCCGTCGTGCTCTTCGCGGTCTTGCTCACGAGCAAGAAGGTCACCCGGATCGAGCGGCGCCGGGTGTGGTCGTTCATCCCGATGTTCGTGGCGAGCGTGGTCTTCTGGTCGCTGTACCAGCAGCAGTTCACCGTGGTCGCGATCTACGCGGACAAGCGGCTGGACCGGGACCTGTTCGGCTGGACAATGCCGGTGTCCTGGGTGAACACGATCAACCCGGTGTTCATCGTGGTGTTCGCCGGGGTGTTCGCCGCGCTTTGGACCCGGCTGGGCGACCGGCAGCCGCCGACGCCGATCAAGTTCGCCCTCGGCACCGGGCTGATGGGCGTGGCGTTCCTGCTCTTCCTGCCCACCGCGGACAGCACGACCCAGACCCCGCTGTTGATGCTGGTGCTGATCCTGTTCGTCTTCACGCTCGCGGAGCTGAATCTGTCCCCGGTCGGGCTCTCCCTGTCGACGAAACTGGCACCGGAGGCGTATCCGGCGCAGATGGTCGCGTTGTTCTTCCTGTCGGTGGCCCTCGGTTCCGCGCTCTCGGGTGCGCTGGCCGGGTACTACGCGCTGGACAACGAGACTCCGTACTTCGGGATCCTCGGCGGGATCGCGGTACTGGTGGGGGCTGTGATCGCGGCCGCGTCGCCGCTGATCCGCAAGCTGATGTCCGGCGTGCGCTGAGGCTCAGGCCCCGGTCGCCTCGTCGAGCCTGCTGATCACCCACGCGGTAAGGCTCTGGCCCGCCGCTTCGGCGGCCTCCGCCCAGCGCTGTTTGCGCTGCGGCGGAGCGTCGATCCGCAGGGTCACCGGACGCACCCGGCCCGGCCTGCCCCGCAGTTGGTCCCGCAACGCGTTGCGGGACCAACTGTTTTCCTCGGCCGCGCGCAGCCAGCTGGTCTGCTGCTCGGCGGGCAGCCGGGCGACCTCCGCGTGGTGCTGGAAGCTCAGGCTCCGCCGCCGCTGCGGCAGGCGGACGTGGCGGGAGACCCACGCGTAGTTGCGCAGCGTCTGGTAGTCCAGCGCGTGTTCCGCCATGCTGCGCCGGTACCGGTCCTGGTAGCGGTCCTGCCCGTAGACGAGCCAGTCGCCGATCCACCACGCGGCCGCGGTGCCCAGCTGCGCCACGTGCGAGCCGAGCCGGCACCAGGCGGGCAGGCTGAGTTCCGACTCGAAGCGCAGCCCGACCGGGTTGGCGGTCACGTCGAGGCCGGGCAACGAGACGCCGAACGCGGTTCTCGGACGGCCG
Source organism: Amycolatopsis sp. NPDC059235 (assembly GCF_042754125.1). NCBI lineage: Bacteria > Bacillati > Actinomycetota > Actinomycetes > Pseudonocardiales > Pseudonocardiaceae > Amycolatopsis > Amycolatopsis sp. NPDC059235. The sequence goes on along the minus strand of NZ_JBHZAG010000058.1, from coordinate 62,096 downwards.
CCGGTGCCGTTGCGCGCTGCGGTGTCCTGTACCACGGTCATTCCTTTCCTCGAGGTCATCGGGCATCCGTGGACTGCAGGGCCGGGTAGTCGGTGTATCCGGCGGCACCGCCGCCGTAGAAGGTCTCCCGGTCCGGTTCGTTGTACGGGCCGCCAGCGCGAAGCCGGGCGGGCAGGTCGGGGTTCGCCAGGAACAGCCTGCCGAAAGACAGGACATCGGCGAGACCTTCGTCGAGCAACGGCAGGTCCGCGGGCCCGGCTGGGACCTTGCCGTCGCCGTAGTTCGCGTGCGGGTTCAGCACGAACGGGCCCGGCCAGCGTTCGCGCAGCCGCCGGGTGAGGTCGCGATGTCCGGTCTCGAAAAGGCTCAACCCGCCGAAGGAGACGGGCAGCGCGGCGAGCAGGGCGTCGTAGAGCGCGGCAGAATCGCCCTCGACGATGTCCTCGCCGATTTTCGCCGGGGTGAGATGCAAAAGCACCCGATGCGGTGGTACGACCTCGCAGACCGCCTCGACGACTTCAACGACGAAGCGCAGCCGTCCGGTCAGCGAGCCACCGTAGCCGTCGGTCCGGAGATTGGTGTTCTCGGCGAGGAACTCGTGGAGCAGATAGCCGTTGCCGGCATGCAGGGTCACGCCGTCGAAGCCGGCGTCGAGCGCCAGGCCCGCGGCGGTGGCGAAATCGCGCACAGTCTGGTCGATCTCGGCTGTCGTCAGCGCTCGCGGACGCGGATGTGGTTGGCGGCCGCGATGGGTGTAGATCTCGCCGGGAGCCCGCACCGCCGACGGCGCCACCGGTTCGAGCCCTTCTGGATTGTTCTCTGGATGGCTGACCCGGCCGGAGTGCATCAGCTGTGCGAAGAAAAGCGTGTCCTTGGCTTGGACCGCGTTGACGACTGGCTGCCACGCCTCGGCCTGTGCCCTGGCGTACATGCCGGGGGTGTCGGGCTCGCCTTGCCCGCGCGGGTTCGGGTGCATGCCTTCGGAAACGATCAGCCCGGCGCTCGCGCGCTGAGCGTAGTACTCGACCGTGTCCGGTCCCGGTGTCTGTTCCGCGCCGTACGCCCTGCTGCGGGTCATCGGTGCCATCGCGATGCGATTCTTCAAGATTGAGCCGAACAATTCCGCTGGCGCGAAGGCGGAGCGCACCTGTTCCCTCCCCGTTCCGGTGTCGATCACCAGCCTTGGCCCGAAACCGCCCGGTGGGCAACTGCTCGTCCGAGTGGTGTGCCCCGCGCGAGCGAGTAGGTGTGTCCGCACCCGCTCGCCGGTTACGTTGGCGGCGAAGGTTTCGGCTCGGCGAAAGGGAAAAGACGTGGGCGTGCCAGCGATCGCACCGTACGCGATGCCCGCTGCGGAAGAGGTGCCGGAGAACATCGCCCACTGGCGGTTCGATCCGAGCCGGGCGGTGCTGCTCGTGCACGACATGCAGCGGTACTTTCTAGCCCCGTTCACCGAAGGGGCCTCGCCGCGAGACGAGCTGGTGCGCAATTGCGCGGCACTGCGCGGCCGGTGCGCGGAACTCGGGGTCCCGGTCGTCTACACCGCACAGCCAGGCGGGATGACGGAGTCCGAACGCGGGCTGCTCAAGGACTTCTGGGGGCCGGGGATGACGGTGGCTCCGGTCGATCGCGAAGTCGTCGACGAACTGGCCCCGGCTCCGGACGACGTGGTGTTCACCAAGTGGCGCTACAGCGCGTTCCACCACACGGGATTGCTCCAGCTGTTGCGCGACCACGGCCGCGATCAGCTGGTGATCTGCGGGGTTTACGCGCACGTCGGCTGCCTGATGACCGCGTGCGAGGCGTTCTCTCACGACATCCAGCCGTTTCTGGTCGCGGACGCGGTGGCCGACTTTTCCGCCGAGTACCACCGGATGGCCCTGCGCTACGCGGCCGAGCGCTGCGCCGCGACGCCGACCACCACCGAGCTGCTGTCCCATGTGGACAGTGGGGCGGTCACTGCGGGCTCTGGTGGATGAGCCGGGTCAGGTCGACGCGGGAACGGATCGCGAGCTTCCGGTAAATGCTGCGGAGGTGGTAGTTGACGGTGTGCGCGGAGATCATCGCGTCCCTGGCGACCTGCCGGTTCGTCAGCCCGGAGCCGACCAGTTCGGCGATGTGCCGCTCCGTGCTGGTCAGCAGGGTCCAGCGGGCGGACGGATCGTCCTCGGCCGGGGTGTCTGATGCGGCGGCCGGCGCGTCCCGCAGCGCCTCGGCTTCGGCTCGCAACGGCGCGAACGCGCTCGGCGGAACGGAATCGGCCACGCCCTGCCACACCAGCCGTCCCGGGAAGCCGAGCCGGTCGCCGGACTCGACGAGCAGTCCCGCGGCCAGCGCCTCGTCCACGCACAGCAGCAGGTTGCCGGGAGTCTCCCGCAGGAGTTTCGCCGCGTCGGCGAGCAGGAAAGTGTGGCCGAGGCTCGCGCCTACCTGGACCAGCTTGCGGGTCGGCGGGGTCAGGCTGCGGACTTTGTGGACGAACGTCGTCTGCAGCCGTCCGGGTGGCATCGGGCCGCGAAGCCGGGCGATCCCGTCCGCCGTCTCGATGCCGTTTTCCGCCTGAAGACCGGTCACCAGATCGACCAGGAGCCGGGGGTTGCCGCCGAGTTCCTCGGCCACCCAGCGGAGCGCGTCGTCCGGCTTCGCGCCGAGCAGGTCGACGAGCATCTCGCTCGACGCGGTGGAGTCGAGCGGGCCCAGCCGGATCGAGTAGAGCTGAGTGCTGGTGGTGGTGAGCAGCCGGTTCAGTTCGGTGCCGCCCATTCCCGGAACCCGGGCGAGGACAAGACAGAACGGGCGGGAGACCAGCAGTTCAGGCAGCCAGGACAGCCGCCGGATCGTTTCGGGGGCCGCCAGCTGAGCGTCGTCGGCGAGCATGAGAATCCGCTGGGCGCGCGGCTGCTGTTCGCACCAGGAACGGACCTCGCCGGGGTGCCGCGCGGCGTCGAACAAGGAAAGCTCGCGCGGGGCAAGGCGAAACCCGAGCTCCGTGCCCAGCTGCCGAACCTTTCGCAGCACGCTGCTTTTCCCGATGCCGGGCGCACCTTCCAGGGAAATGATTATTCCCGGATTATCCTCGACCCGGCCGAGTAATTCGCGTATTCGACCGTGGACTTCGTCGCGGCCGCGCAGCACAGTATTCTTGGACATCCTACCGCCCGTAGCCCCGCCAGAACCAATACGGTGATCATGCCATCAGGGCTATCCGCGGTGCGGCGGTGTGGCTCAGCACACTGATATTTCATGCGAACAGCGGCGGCCGATTGGGTGATGTCCCGCCGTCGCGGGACATCACCCGTTGATCAGTGCGCGATGATTTCCGGCCGCCCGGCCGCTGGCGCCGAATTCGCGAGGCGGTCGGCGAGCGCCGCCGCGACCGGTTCCACGGCTTGTGCGATTTCCCGGGTTCCCGGCGTGTTCATCTGCTCAGTCAGCAGCATTCCCGGTCGGCTGATGAAGAATTCGCACTCGGAATGGCGGGCCGCCGCCCACTGCGTGAGCCCTTCGACCGCGTGCTTGACCGCCACGTAGTGCGGCCAGTCCTCCGGCGGATCGGTGACCGCGGCGGACGAAATGAGCAGGAAACGACCGGAGTTTTTCGCCACCGCGGGCAGGAGCCCGGCCAGCGGGGCGCTGACGAGCGCGAAGGCGTCGGCGACGAACGCCTGTACCCGGGGCAGGCCCGCCGGATCGAGGCGCAGCGGGCGGATCGGCGGGGCGGCGCTGCAGATCAGCAGATCCAGTTTTCCGCCTGCCAGCTGGCTGATTTGCTCGGACCAGGCCGGATCAGCCGCGTCGCCGGGGCACGACACGACCTCCCCGCCGAGTTCCGCGCCGTGGTCGGCGAGTTCGGAAAGGTCGCCGCTTCGGTGGCCGACGAGAACGCGCGCGCCCTGGCTCGCGAGAGCGAGAACCAGCGCGGCTCCGAGGCCCCGGCTGCCGCCCACGATCGCCGCGGTGTGCCCGTAAAGCCGGTCGGAGGCAGGCAGAAGTGCGGAGAGCCGCTCGGCCGACGGTGCCGGAACCGGACGGCGAACCATCGTTTCCAGGGTCGCCTCGGCGACGATTGCCGCCCCGTCGGCGAGCGCCGCCTCCACGGTGAGCAGCCCGAACCGGGGGTCGAAATCCCGTACTGTGGCACGGTATTCCAGCGCCAGGATTCCGCTGACCGGGTGAAGCTTCAGCGAGACGCCGTTGAGCAGGCAGTCGCGGCCCGGCAGCTCCATTCCCGCGACGAAACTGCACCACACCAGGCAGGTCAGCGCGTGCCTGCCGAGCAGCCGGGCCGTTCCCGGCCACCGCTTCATCAGCGCGTCCAGCGCGTCGCCCGGGCCGTACTGCCCGGTTGTCTCGAGACCCGGGACGAACTCTTCCGGGGCGAGGGAACGCGGCTGGCTGCGCGGCCGGCGCGGCACCGCGACCGCGGTGGCGGCGGGTCCGTGGGTCAGCCAAACGGTCAGGCAGGTTTCCTGCCCCTCTGTCACGGCGATCCGCGTCCGGCCGTCCAGTTCGTGAGAAATATTGGTGCTATAGGGAAAACCAGCATGTGTCGGACGCCTGAATTCGAGGTCGACGGCGGTCACCTCGCCGGGCGGCCCGGGAACCTCGTCCAGCGCGGCGACCGCGGTGAGCACGCCGTGCGCGACCGGCTGCCCGAACGGCGTCCGACGAGCGTATTCGGGGTCGACGTGCAGTGGATTGCGGTCTCCGCTGGCGTCCGCGAACAAGGCGAGATCGGCGGGGGTCAGCAACATTTACGGGCTCCGTTCACGAGGGCTACCGCACGAGGGGAATGAACGCGACCGGTTGACAGCTCGGCCGGGAAATGGCACTGGCGCAAGGATTCGTTAGTTGGTTGTCCTTCTCGTGAATGGTGCGGTAGCCTCCGAAAGTCCGCAATAGTGCGGAAGTCCGCTGTGTGGTCGAGTTTTCTCCCAGCACATGCGCGCCGGAGCGCAATAAACCAGGCAATTACTTCCTTGGGGTGATTTCATGGAGAATTACCGGAATTCCGCACTGGCCGTGGACTCGGCTGGCCGGCCCGATCGGGTCGAGGAGACGGTTTTAACGGCGTTGCGCGAGGTGCTCGGCGCGGCCGAGGCGGCTCCTGAGACCCGGTTCGCCGTGCTGGGCGGCGATTCGCTGCGCGCGGTGCGAGTGCTTTCCCGGCTGTGGCGGGAACTGGGCGTCGAGCTTCCGGTGCACAGCTTGCTGCCCGGTACCACGGTCGCGGAGTTCGTCGGCGTCGTCCGCGAGCACGTCGAGGCGAAGCCCGCATGAGCGCCGTGGAGAAGCCGGGAATCGCGGTGGCCGGCACGTTCACCCTCGACGCCGTGACCGGTCCGATGGCGGCGGTGCTGGCGGAGCGGGAAGGCGGGCGCCCGCTCGCCGTCGCGCCGTACGGTCAGGTGCTGGAGGCGCTGCACGATCCGGGAAGCCCTCTTCGCGGACACAACGGGGTCAACTTTCTCCTGCTGCGGCCCGAAGACTTCTTTCGGGGCAAGGGGTTCGCCGAGTCCCGGGAGCGAGCCGACACGATGCTCGCGGAACTCGTCACGATGCTGGAGCGGCTCCCGGACCTGGCGGTGGCCACCTGGTTTGTCGCGGTGCTTCCCGCTTCGCCCGCGGTGCGCGCCCAGCCGGAAGCCAGCCAGTGGGTCCAGGAAGCCGGTGCCCGGATCACCGCGGTCGCGGAGGCCGTGCCCGCGGTGCACCCGGTCACGGTCGACGACCTGGAAATCCGTTACGGCGTAACGGAAGTGCACGACGAGTACGCGGACCGGATCGGGCACCTGCCTTACACCGACGAGTACTGCGCCGCTCTCGGCACCCAGCTGGTGCGGCTCGCCGCGAGCGTGTGGGCCAAGCCGAAGAAGGTCGTGGTGCTCGACTGCGACAACACGTTGTGGGCAGGCGTCTGCGGCGAGGACGGGGCACGCGGAGTCCAGGTCACCCCCGCGCATCGGCGGCTGCAGGAGTTCATGCTCGAGCAGCGCGCCCAGGGCAAGCTGCTGTGCCTGTGCAGCCGGAACAACGAGGCCGACGTCAAGGAGGTCTTCGACCGCAACCCGGGCATGGTGCTGGCTTGGGAACACGTCTCGGCTCATCGGATCGGGTGGAATCCGAAGGCGCATTCGCTGCGCGAGCTGGCCGAGGACCTGGACCTGTCGCTGAGTTCGTTCGTGTTCGTCGACGACGACGTGGTCGAGTGCGCCTCGGTGCGGGCGCAGTTGCCGGAGGTCACGGTGCTGGAACTCGCGCACGACGCCGAGGGGATCGATCGCCAGCTCGCCGAAACCTGGGCCTTCGACCAGCTGGTGGTGACCGAGGAGGACCGGTTGCGCGCCGACTGGTACTCGACCCGCGGCGAGCGCGTTGCTCTGCGCGATTCCAGCGCCGACTACCAGGATTTCCTCGACCGCTGCGAGATCGAGGTCGGCTTCATCGAGCTGACCGAGGACATGCTCGACCGGGCGGCTCAGCTGACCGCGCGCACGACGCAGTTCAACCTGGCCGGGACGGTCTACGCGGTCGGCGAACTTCGCGGGCTGCTGTCCGCCGGCTCTCGTGGCTGGACGGTGCGGGTTTCGGACCGCTTCGGTGACTACGGCACGGTCGGACTGGTCGTGGCCGAATTCCGGGACGACGCCGTTGAGCTGCCGGTCTTCCTGCTCAGCTGCCGGGTCCTGAACCGCCGGGTCGAGCAGGAGGTGCTGCGGTTCGCCGCGGACAAGGCCGCCGAGGCGGGCGCTTCCGCGCTGCGGCTTCCGGTGCGGCCGACCGCGCGCAACGCGCCTGCCCGGTTGTTCGTCGAGCAGGCGGCGGGCGTCGTCCTCGGCGCGGACGACGAACCGGTGACCGTCACCGTCCCGGTGCGCGAATGGCTGCGACTGCCCGCCTGAGCCCGCCCACATCGAGCCGAGGGAGAAAATCGCATGTCAAGCGACCTGGGGAACGTGCGGGCGGTGGCGCTGCCGGTCACCGACGCACAGCGGGAACTGCTCGCGGTCGACCGGTTCGTCCCGGTGCCCCACCTCTACAACGTGGTGGTGGAGGCGGACCTCGATCCGGCCTGCGAACCGGCGGACCTCGCCGCGGCCTTCGAAGCGGTGCTGGCGGTGCAGCCCGCGTTGCGCTCGGGCCTGCCGGAACAGCCGAACGACGGTGCGCTGCTGGCCGCCCCGGACGCCGGCGGTTCCGGCGTGCTGCGGGCCTGGTCCGCGCCCGCGGCGGAGTTCGACCGCCGCCGGTCCGCCGCGCTCGACGAGGTCGGGACCACGGCCTTCGCGCTGGACCGGCCGCCGCTCGTGCGCGCGGTGCACCTGCGCGCGGACGACCGGTCGCGGGCCGCGCTCGTTCTCGCGGCGCACCATTCGGTATTCGACGGCTACTCCGTCGGGGTGCTGCTGACCGAGCTGAACCTCGCGCTGCGTGGTCGCCTGGACGTTGAAAGCCTGGTGCCGCGGCGGGAAGCGGCGTTCGCCGGGGAACTCGCGGCACAGGTCGCGGCAGCGGGCGCACCGGAAACGGACGTCGCCGCGGCCGAGCTGGCCGAGCGGCTCCGGGGCGCGTCGCGGACCGTGCTGTACCCGTTTCCGGGCCGTCCGGCCGAAACGCTTTTCACCGGTGCTCGCCGGGAAATCCCGCTCACGCCAACGGAATCCGCCGGAATCGACCAGATCTGCCGGGAGCTGGAGATCAGCCCGTTCACGCTGTTCTCCGCGCTGCACTCGGCGACGCTGGCCCGGCACTCCGGTGAGGACACCGTCGTCTTCGGGACGAGCGTGATGACCCGCCGCACCGGTGCGGCCTACGACCTGTGCGGATTTTTCGTGAACACCGTTCCGATGGCGGTGAATGTCCAATGGGGACAGTCGTTCACCGACTTCGTCACCGGTGCCGTCGCCCCCGAGGCAGAACGTGCGCGCGGGAACGCGGTGGTCCCGCTGAGCCAGGTCGCCGCGTACCTGAAGCCGGAGCGGCAAGGCAACCGGAACCCGGTGTTCACCACGCTGCTCACCATGCAGGAACCGGCGGAGGCGGGCGCGGGCGCGCCGGTCCGGTCGATGCGCCAGCACGGGAACGGCACCGCCAAGTTCGATCTGCTGCTCTGGGTGAAACCGACCAGGCAGGGGTGGTTGCTGGAAGTCGAGCACGACCTGCGGCTGCTGCCGGAACCGGTGGTGTCCGGCTACCTCGATTCGTTGCGTTCGGCCATCGCCGCGGTGGGCCGGGAGCACGGGACGGTGCGCGAGCTGTTCGCGGACGGTCCGGAAGTGCCGCCGCTGCCCGGAAACGTGGTGCCACAGTGCGATTTCGCCGGGCGGGTGCTCGAAGTCGCCGACGCCGCACCGGCCGCGATCGCGGTGGAGGAGCGGCGGACCCGGCTCACCTACGGCGAGCTGGCGGCCCGCGTCCGGGAAGTGACCGGCGGCCTCGCCGAGCGGGGCGTGGCGGCGGGCGACGTCGTCGGCGTCACCACCGGGGACCTCGTCGGCAGCGTGGTCGCGTTGCTGGCGATCCTCGCCCGCCGGGCTGTCTACCTGCCGCTGGAATCGGACCTGCCCGCGGAACGGCTGGCGGGCATGGTCGAGCAAGCCGGTTGCCGGACGGTCATCGGCGACGGTGAATTCCCCGGAGCACAGGTGTACCCGCTCGACGAGCTACGCGGCACTCCGGCGGAGCCCGCGGCGGCCGACGGCGGGGGCCAGGGCGTCTACACGATGTTCACCTCCGGCTCGACCGGGCGGCCCAAGGGCGTGCTGATGGCGAACGCACCGCTGGCGAATCTGGCGGCGTGGCAGCACACCGCGCTGGAGATGTCCGAGCGGACCAGGTTCCTGCAGTACGCGCCGCTCGGCTTCGACGTGTCGTTCCAGGAGATCTTCCCGACCCTGCTGGCTGGCGGGACCGTCGTGTCCCGGCGGCCGGTCGACCGGCAGGACCTGCCCGCGCTGGTGCGCCGGGCCGCGCTGACCGAGGTGACCCACCTCTACCTGCCCGCGGCCGCGCTCGGCGCGTTCGCCAGGGCCGCCCGCGCGTCCGGGGAGCGGCTGCCCGCGGCCCGTTTCCTGTGCGTGGCGGGAGAACAGCTGGTCGCGGACGAAACGGTGCAGCTGTTTTTCGCCGAACGGCCGCACCTCGTGCTGGTGAACATGTACGGCCCCACCGAAACCCACGTCACGACGGCGGCGGTCTTCCGGGCGGAGAACCAGCCGTGGCCGGTGCACGCTCCGATCGGCCGTCCGCTGCCCGGCGTGGCCGCCCGGATCGTCGACGCGGCCGGGCGGCTGGCTCCCCCCGGCGTGGCGGGCGAGCTGCGGCTCGGCGGAATCGCGCCGGCGCTGGGCTACGTCCGTGATCCGCGGCGGACGGCCGAACGGTTCGTCGACGGCGAATACCGCACCGGTGACCAGGTGCTCGCCGACGCCGGCGGGGAATTGGTCTACCTCGGCCGCGGCGACGGTCAGGTGAAGATCCGCGGCTACCGGGTCGAACTGGGCGAGGTGGAGGCTGCCGCGAGCGCCGTGGCCGGGGTGCGGCGCGCGGTCGCGGCGGTGGCGCCGGGACAGCGGCTGGAGCTGTTCTTCGTGCCGGAAGGCGACCCGGAACCGGAGGCGGTGCGCGCGGCTCTCGCCCGGCGGCTGCCCGGTTACATGGTGCCTGTCCGGGTACATCCGGTCAGCTCGATCCCCACCGGTTTCACCGGGAAGATCGACCGGGAAGCGTTGGTGCGCAAAGCCTCCGAGGCGACCGCCGCGCCGCCGCCCGAAGCAGGCGCGCCGGCGAATCCGCTGGAGACGCAGCTGCGGCAGTGGTGGGAGGAGGCGCTCGGCGCGCCGGTTTCCCTCGACGGTTCGCTGGTCGAGCACGGTGCGCACTCGCTCAACGTGGTGGTCGTGCTCAGCCGGATCGAGGCCGAGCACGGCGTGGAAGTGCCGGTGCTCGATTTCTTCCGGGAGCCGACCGTGCGCGCGCTGGCCGGGTTGGTCGAGGACAGCCTGCGAGGTGCCGCGTGACCGGCGCGGTCCTCGCCCCGAAGCTGCAGAAGCTCGCTTCCGGGCGCTCCGGCCGCCAAGTCATCGTGCTTCCGCCTGCCGGCGGCGGTTTCCTGCCTTACCTCGGGATGGCCGCCGCGCTTGCCGAGCACGGTGACGTGCACGCGGTGCTGGCGGCCGGTCTCGCCGCGGGCGAGGAGCCGGACACCGACGTGCCGGCGATGGTCGCGCGGTGCCTGTCCGCGATCCGCGGCCTGCCCGCCGCGCCCGCGGTGCTGGCGGGCTGGTCGCTCGGCGGGGTGCTGGCCTGGGAGGTCGCGGCGCACCTCGACGCGCACGAAGGACACCGGCCCGCCGTGGTGCTGCTCGACAGCTACGTCCGGCTTCGGCCGGACGCGAACCTCGCCGCGTTTACCGAATCCATTGTGGACGGATGGCCCGCCTCGCTTCCGGGGCCGGACCGGGACCGTCTTCTCCGTACCGCGTCCGCGCACGTGCGGGCCGCGGCCGACCACGAAGTCAGCGTGTCTTACGCCGGACCGGGGCTGCTGCTGGCTTGCGCGGACGGTCCGGTGGCCCAGCAAAGCGCTGCCTGGCAACGGCTTTCGGACCAGCTGCGGATCGAGGTGGTCGACGGCGGTCATTTCGGATTGCTGCGGCCGGAGCGCTTGCCCGCCGTCACCGGACCTGTCGGCGGTTTCCTGCACGACGTACTGGGGAAGGAGGGGAGCCCGTGAGCGACCAGGAGCTGCTCCTGCGGGAACTCGCGGCCGACGGGAAACCGTTCGCCTTGCTGCACCGGCCGGGCGCCACCGGGGCCGGGACACTCGAGCTGTTCCGGGGACCGGTGACCGAGGCGGAGAACCTCGCGGAGCTGGCGGCGGAACCGCCGGAACCAGCCGGGGCCGGTCCGGAGACGCTGGTGCTGGTGCCGTTCCGGCAGGTCGCCGAGCGGGGCTACGCCTGCCAAGACGACCACGCGCCGCTGCTGGTCATGCGGATCCGCGCCGCGGAGCGACTGAGCCGGACGGCGTTCCTCGCCGCGGTGCCCGACCGCGAGGTGAGCTTCGCCGAGGCTGGTTTCGACCTGGCCGACGACGAGTACGCCCGCATCGTGGCGAAGGTGCTCGACGAGGAGATCGGCTCTGGGGCCGGGGCCAACTTCGTGATCAAGCGCTCCTTTTCGGCGCGGGTCCGGAACTGCTCCGTGTCCACCGAGTTGACGCTGTTCCGGAGGTTGCTGCTCGGCGAGGACGGCGCGCACTGGACCTTCCTCGTGCACACCGGCGCGCGCACGTTCATCGGGGCGAGTCCGGAGCGGCACGTCGGCCTGTCGGCGGGCGTCGCCACGATGAATCCGATCAGCGGCACTCTCCGCTTCGGCCCGGACGGCCCCTCGGTCGAGCAAACGCTCGGCTTCCTCGGCGACCGCAAGGAGGTCGAGGAGTTGTACATGGTCGTCGACGAGGAACTCAAGATGATGGCCGGGATCTGCGACGAGGGTGTCGAAATCGACGGCCCGTACCTCCGCCAGATGCGGCACCTGGCACACACCGAGTACTTCGTCCGCGGCCGGACCGGCAGGCCGCCGCACGAGATCCTGCGGCAGACCTTGCTGGCCCCGACCGTCACCGGCAGCCCGGTGGAAAGCGCGTGCCAGGTGCTGAAACGGCACGAGCCGGCCGGCCGGGGCTACTACAGCGGGGTGGCCGCGCTGATCGGCCGCGACGGCGAGGGCAGGCCGGAGATGGACTCCGCGATCCTCATCCGCACGGCCGAACTGGCTACGGACGGTTCCCTCTCCTTCGGCGTCGGGGCGACGCTGGTCCGCCACTCCGATCCGGACAGCGAGGTGGCCGAGACCCACGCCAAGGCGGCCGGTCTCCTCGGCGCCCTGCGCGGCGATCGGCGCAAGACGGAGAGCGCACCGGCGCCAAACCTCAGCGACGATCCCGAAATCCGGCGCGGCCTTGCCGCCCGCAACACCGGCCTCGCCCAGTTCTGGCTGCGCGACCGGGCGGACATCGACTGGCAGGCACCCGAACTGACCGGGCTGCGGGCGCTGGTCGTGGACAACGAGGACACCTTCACCGCGATGCTCGCCCACCAGCTGCGGGCGCTCGGCCTCGTCGTTTCCGTTGCCCCTTGGCGGGATCTGCCGTCGCACCGGGACTTCGACGTGGTGGTGCCGGGCCCCGGTCCCGGCGACCCGAACGACACCGGCCAGGCGAAGATCGCCGAGCTGGGCAGGCTGATCGGGCAGTTGCTGGCGGACCGCCGCGCGTTCGTCGCGGTGTGCCTGTCCCACCAGGTGCTCAGCAGGCTGCTGGGGCTCGACGTGGTCCGCCGTCCCGAACCGAATCAGGGCGTGCGGCACCGGATCGACCTGTTCGGCGAGAACGTCGAGGTGGGCTTTTACAACACGTTCGCCGCGCGGTCGGACAGCGAGAGCCTGCTCAGCCCGTACGGCTCCGAGCCGGTGCGGTTGAGCCGGGACGAGACCACCGGAGAGGTGCACGCGTTGAGCGGCCCCGGTTTCACCTCAGTCCAGTTCCACCCGGAATCGCTGCTCACCGAACACGGCCCGCATCTGCTGCGAAACCTCGTTACCACGGCGCTGTGGCCGGGGGCGCGCACTGCCGGCCGCGTTCCTTCCGTTCCGACCGCAAAGGATTGATCGATGTCCGTCGTCTCTCCCAGCTTCGCCGTCACCCGGCCCGCGACGCCGGTGCCGGAAGTCGAACTCAGCGCACTGCGAGCGTTTCCGGCCGGCCAGCAGCCCAGCTGGCCGGACCCGGCGGCGCTGGCCGGGTCGACCGAATGGCTCCGGGCCGCGCCGGGACTGGTCACCGCGGCCGAAATCGACGAGTTCCGCGGTCTTCTCGCCGGGGTCGCCGAGGGCCGGTTGCGAGTGCTCCAAGCCGGGGACTGCGCGGAGGACCCGCGGCATTCGACGCACGAGCACGTCGTCCGCAAGGCGGAACTGCTCATGCGGCTCAGCGACGTGATGAGCGAACAGTCTCGCCGTCCGGTCGTGACGGTCGGCCGGATCGGCGGCCAGTTCGCCAAACCGCGGTCGTCGCCGGTCGAGGTCAAGGACGGTGTCGAGCTGCCGGTGTTCCGCGGCCACCTGGTCAACGACCCGGCCTTCGACGCGGAATCCCGGACCCCGGACCCGCGGCGGCTGCTGGCCGGCTACGAGGCCGCGGCGCGGGTGGCGGAAGCGCTGCGGCAGACCCGTCCGTCCGGGCTGAACCGGTCTCGGGTGTGGACGAGCCACGAAGCGCTGGTGCTGGATTACGAGCTGCCGCTGCTGCGCCGGGAAGACGGCCAGCTGGTGCTCGCGTCGGCGCACTGGCCGTGGATCGGCGATCGCACCCGCCGGCTCGACGGCGCCCACGTGCAGCTGCTCGCCAGGGTCGCCAACCCGGTCGCCTGCAAAGTCGGCCCCGGGCTGGGCCCCGAGGAGCTGGTCGAACTCTGCGAACGCCTTGACCCGCGCCGGGAGCCGGGACGGCTGACGCTGATCGCCCGGCTGGGCGCGAGCCAGGTCTCCGATCGGCTGCCGGACCTCGTGGCGGCGGTGCGGCGGGAAGGACATCCGGCGATCTGGTTGTGCGATCCCATGCACGGCAACACTTTCCGGGCCGCCGAAGGACGCAAGACCCGGCTGGTCGGCTCCCTGATCCGGGAGATGCTCGGCTTCCACAGCGCGGTCACGGCCGAGCACGGGGTCGCGGGCGGCCTGCACCTGGAGGCCACCCCGGACGACGTCGTCGAATGCGTCCTCCAGGAGGAGGAACTCGCCGGCCTTCCCGCCGGGACCGAACCGCTGTGCGATCCCCGGCTCAACCCCGACCAGGCGCGGCTGGTGGCCAGCGCCTGGCCGGGCTGAGCCGCCCCGAATCCGCCCGCCCGACGCGAAAGGAAGCGACATGCCCACTCTCTTCGTGGCCAACAACCGCACCGAGCAGATGGTCGGCGACCTCGCCGTGCTCACCGCCGAGCAGCGCCGGCTCGCCGGATACACCGCCCAGCGCATGCTTTTCTACGTCGGCGAGGGCGACACCGTCGTGGTGCCGCATCCGCCGAGCGAGTCCTTCGCGCGGTACCTCACCGAATTGATGGACATCGACCTCGGCAAGGTGCGGATCCTGACGCCCCCGCCGGGCCGGTTCGGACTCGACGTCCTTTCCGCGGATCGTTTCGAGGACAGCGGTTTCGCCCGGGTGCTGGCCGAGACGATCGAGGAAACCGGAGCCACCCGGCTGTTCCCGATCATCTTCGACGCGGTGATGGTCCGGCTGGCCCGGCGGCACGGGCTGGCCGCGGACACTCCCGGATTCGGCTTTGTCGGGCAGGGTGGAAGCGACCTGCTCAACAGCAAGTCGGTCTTCCGGGCGCTGGCGGGCGGCACCGGCTGCCCGATCCCCGAAGGCCGGGTGACCGCGGACGCCGCGGCCACCGAGGATTGGCTGTGGGAGCTGCTTTCCAGCGGACGGTGCGCGATCGTCAAACAGGATCAGCACGTCGGCGGCTACGGGAACGAAATCCTGAGCCCGTACGACGGGGTCGCGCCGATCGGAGCCGCCGAGGTGCTCACCGTCCCGGACCGGGCGGCGCTGCACGAGCTGGTCTCCCGGCGCTGGCCGTGGTACTCCGGCGAGGGCAGGCGCCGGGTCGTGGTGGAGCACTACGTGCCGGACTGCACCCCGGTGTACGTCGAAATGAGCATCACCGACGACGGGGTCTCGCTGTTCGGCCACGGCGAAATGCTGACCAAGCCGATCTTCAACGGCCTGGTGATCCCGGCGCAGTCCGCGGCGCACCCTGGCTGGCCGGGATACCTCGAGGCGGCGGAAAACCTGTGCCAGGCCATCCGCGGCATCGGCTACCGCGGGCTGATCAGCATCGACGGGATCGTCACGCCGGCGGGCGAGGTGCTGCTCAACGAGGTCAACGGCCGGGTCGGCGGATCGACCCACGTCACCCGGATCGCGCAGCACCTGATCGGCCCAGCGTTCCTGGACGAGCGGGTGGTGATGCAACGACACTTCTGGCCGGTGCCCTCGTTCGATCAAGCACTCGCCGCGCTGCGGCGCGCCGGCCTCGCGTTCGACCGCGGCCGCCGCACCGGCGTGGTGCTCACGTCGGACGACGTCACCGGCGGGACCGTCGAGTACTGCCTGATCGCGGCGAGCGTGGAACACGCCACCGAGCTGGAAAACCGGATCGGGGAACTCCGGTTCGGCTGAGGACTGCTCCGTACAGATCGGATCGAGGAACGGAGGCGCGGTTCATGGGCTATCGGGGCCTGGCCAAGAAGTCGGTGATCCTGTGGGCGCTGGTCGCGATCGTGGCCAGGCTGCCCATCGCGATGGCGCCGCTGGGGCTGGTTTTCCTTGCCAGAGACCGGCCGGGCGGCTATTCGCTTGGCGCGACCCTCGCCGCGGCCTACGTCGTCGGCGAGGTGCTCGGCGCCCTGTTCATCGGCACGCTGCCGGTCAGCAGGGGCAAGCCGGGGCTGGCGCTCGGATTGGGTGCGGGCGCGTTCGCCTTCGGGGTGCTCGCGTTCGTTTCCTCGGCCCCGGACCCGGTACTGGTGGTGCTGGCCGCGCTCGCCGGCGCCGGTCCGGCCGCGAGCCCGGGCGGGATGCGCGCGATGCTCACCCGGTTGGTCGACGAGGACGTCGTCGCGTCGGCGTTGAGCGCCGAGTCCACGCTGACCCAGGCGATCTGGGCCATCGCACCAGGGCTGGCGGTTTCGCTGGCGCTGTGGGCCGGTGCCGCGGTGCCGCTCGTGCTGGCCGCCGTGGCGATGGCGGTAGCGGCGGTGACCTTGCCGCTGTTGCCGGGGCCAGCCGGTGCCGCGACACCGGCGAAGGCGACGGCGAAGACTCGTGGGCACGGCCGTCAGCTGTTGTCGGCTTGGCCGATTTACCTGACCAGCGCCGCGTCGATGGCTCTGCTGTCGGCCGCGGAGCTGATTCTCACGCCCCTGCTGGAATTCCGGCATCTGCAGACCGGCTGGGCCGGCGTGCTGCTGACGGTGTTCTCCGGATCGAGCGCGCTGGGCGCGTTCCTTTACGGACTGCGGAAGTGGCCCGGTGCGGTGCGGACGCAGAGCCTGGTGCTGCTGGTCGGCATGTCGGCCTGCGTGGCGCTGATCGCGGTGGTGCCCGGCTTGGTCGGGATCGGCGTCGTCCTGGTCATCGGCGGCCTGTGCCAGGCTGCCGTGGCGGTGACCCGGAACCTCTCGCTCCGCGACGCGCTTCCCGAGGAGGCGCACACGGGTGGTTATTCGGTGATGTACGCGGTGCAGGGCGTCGGCTACACACTCACCGCGACGCTGACGGCGCTGGCGCTCGCTTCGTTCACCCCGGTCACCGCGTTGATCGGCGCGGCGGCGCTGACGCTGCTGTTCACGATCGGCAGCGCCCTCGCCGAACTGCGCCGGGCCCCTGCGCGGCCGGTGCCTGCCGTGCCGGGCGTCGAAGAATGCTGAGCTAACCCACAGTGGTGCCGAAAAGCACCCCGACGAAGTAAGTGACGAGCATGGTGAGGGCGCCGACGCCGACGTTGCGCGCGATCGCGCGCCCCACCTGCGCGTTGCCGAGCCTCGCGCTCACGAACCCGGTGAGCGTGAGGCCGACGACCACCGCCAGCGCGCACGCCCAGACTCGGACGCTGACCGACGTCCAGGCGATCGCCAGCAACGGAAGCAGCGCGCCGACGGAGAACGCCAGCAGCGACGCCCACGCCGCCTGCCACGGGCTGGTCAGGTTGTCCGGGTCGATGCCGAGTTCGGCCTCCGCGTGCGCCTGCAGCGGGTCCTTGTCGGTCAGCTCGCGCGCGACCTGCTTCGCCAGCTCCGGCGAGAGGCCCTTGTCCTCGTAGATCTGCGCGAGTTCGCGCTCCTCGGCCTCCGGCATCGTTTTCAGTTCGTGCTTCTCGAGCCGCAGCAGAGCGCGTTCGGTGTCGCGCTGGGTGCTCACGCTCACGTATTCCCCGCCCGCCATGGAAAACGCGCCGGCGACGAGACCGGCAATTCCGGCGGTGAGGATCGTGGTGCTGTCCGCGGTGGCTCCCGCGACGCCCACGACGATGCCCGCGACGGACACGATCCCGTCGTTCGCGCCGAGAACCCCGGCGCGCAGCCAGTTCAGCTTGCCGCCGAGGTCCTCGTGCGGCTCGTGCGCGTGCACCGCGTCGCCCATCGTTTCGGTCACCGCTTCAGTGAATCACGGAAATTGTTTCCGCGCGACATTTTCCCATACTGCTGGAATGCGGTTAAGAAAGGCAATCCTCAATGAATTGTGCCTTGCCTGACCAGCTCCGGTGACTTTCGTGGGCTTGAAACGACGAACGCCCGGGTCCGGCGCCACAGTGGACACCGGACCCGGGCGAACCGGGTCTAGCTCAGTTGTCGAGTTCGGCCAGCGCCGCCTTCGCGGCTTCGAGCTCGGCCTCCAGCTGCGCGACCTTCGCGGCCTGCGCCTCGCGGGCGGCGTTGATGACCTCGTCGATCGGGCCGGACAGCTCCTCGTGCAGTTCCTTGGCCGCACGCGAAACCGCCGCGGCCGGGACCGCCAGGCCCTTCGCGACCCACTTGGCGCCGTTCTTCAGCTCGGCCTGCCACTCGCCGTCGGCCGTGCCGGTGACGGTCAGCGTCAGCTCCACGGTGCGGGTCTTCTTCGCCGTCGACGCCGCGGCCTTCGGGCGGCCGCGCTTCGGCTTCGGCGAGTCGACGGCCGAGGTCTCCTCAGCGGACTCCGGCTTCGCGGCGTCCGCCGGGGCGGAGTCCGAAGCCGCCGGGGCGGCAGCGGGCTCGGCGACTTCCGGGGCCTCCGGGGTGGCGGCGGCCTGCGGCGATGACGCCGCCGCCGTCTCGGCCGCAGTGTCCTCGTCGTGCGTCAAGGCTTCCACGGACATTCGTGTCGTCTCCTTGCCCGGATCTGGGTTGGGTACGCGGGCATCTTAGAACATGCGTTCGATGCCCGCACTTCTGGGGGATCAATGCAGGAAGGGACCCTCCCAGCCGGGAGAGTCCCTTCCTGACGGTGAAGAACTTACTCCTCCTTGCCGGAGTTCAGTCCGGAGGAGATGAGGTCCATGACCGACGAGTCGGCGAGCGTGGTGACGTCGCCGATCTGGCGGTTCTCCGCGACGTCGCGCAGCAGCCGGCGCATGATCTTGCCGGAGCGGGTCTTCGGCAGCTCGGCCACGACCATGATCTGCCGCGGCTTCGCGATCGGCCCGATCTCCTTCGCGACGTGGTTGCGCAGCTCCTGCACCGCGCCGTCTCCTCCGTCCACGGCGTTGCCGCGCAGGATCACGAACGCGACGATGCCCTGTCCGGTCGTCGGGTCGGTCGCTCCGACGACCGCGGCCTCGGCGACCGTCGGGTGCGACACGAGAGCGGACTCGACCTCGGTGGTGGAGATCCGGTGCCCGGACACGTTCATCACGTCGTCCACGCGGCCGAGCAGCCAGATGTCGCCGTCTCCGTCGTACTTCGCGCCGTCGCCGGCGAAGTAGTAGCCCTGCTCGGAGAAGCGGGACCAGTAGGTGTCGCGGAAGCGCTCGTCGTCGCCCCACACGCCGCGCAGCATCGACGGCCACGGCTTGTCCAGCACCAGGTATCCGCCGCCGCCGTGCGGCACCTCCGTGCCGGTGTCGTCCACGACCTTCGCCGAGATGCCCGGCAGCGCGCGCTGCGCGGAACCCGGCTTGGCGGCGGTGACGCCGGGCAGCGGCGAGATCATGATCGCGCCGGTTTCGGTCTGCCACCAGGTGTCCACGACCGGCGTCTTGTTCGCGCCGATCTTTTCGCGGTACCAGATCCAGGCCTCGGGGTTGATCGGCTCGCCGACGCTTCCCAGCACCCGCAGCGAAGACAGGTCGTACTTCGCCGGGATGTCCTCGCCCCACTTCATGAAGGTGCGGATCAGCGTCGGCGCGGTGTAGTAGATCGAGACCTTGTACTTCTGGATGATTTCCCAGTGCCGGCCCTCGTGCGGAGTGTTCGGCGTGCCTTCGTAGACGACCTGGGTCACGCGGTTCGCCAGCGGCCCGTACACGATGTAGGAGTGCCCGGTGATCCAGCCGATGTCGGCTGTGCACCAATAGACGTCTTCGCCCGGCTTGTGGTCGAACACGACGTTGTGCGTGTACGCGGTCTGGGTCAGGTAGCCGCCGGAGGTGTGCAGAATGCCCTTCGGCTTACCCGTGGTGCCCGACGTGTACAGGATGAACAGCGGGTGCTCGGAATCGAACGCTTCCGGCTTGTGCTCAGCGGACTGTCCGTCGACCAGTTCGTGCCACCAGAGGTCGCGGCCCTCGGTCCACGGCGTCTCGCCTTCGAGGTCGCTGCCGGTGCGCTTGACGACGATGACCTTCTGCACGGTTTCCGCGCCCTGCAAGGCTTCGTCGACATTTGCCTTCATCGGCGCGGCCTTGCCCCGGCGGTACTGACCGTCCGAAGTGATCACGACCTTCGCGGCCGCGTCGTCCACCCGCGCGCGCAGCGCCGTCGGCGAGAAGCCGCCGAACACCACGCTGTGCAGAGCGCCGATCCGCGCGCACGCCAGCATCGCGAAAATCGCCTCGGGGACCATCTGCAGCTGGATCGCCACGACGTCCCCGGCCACGACGCCCAGCGACGACAGCGCGTTCGCGGCCTTCGAGACCTCGTCCTTCAGCTGCGCGTAGGTGATGTCGCGCGTGTCGCCCGGCTCGCCGACCCAGTGGATCGCGACCTGGTCCCCGTGCCCGGACTCGACGTGCCGGTCCACGCAGTTGTACGCGACGTTCAGTTTCCCGCCCACGAACCACTTCGCGAACGGCGCATTGGTCCAGTCCAATACCTGGGACCACTTGGTGTCCCACGACAGCCGCTCTGCCTGCCCGGCCCAGAACTGCTCCCGGTCAGCGTCCGCCGTCGCATACAACTCGGCCTTCGCGTTCGCCTGACCAGCGAACTCTTCGCTGGGAGGAAACGTGCGGCTCTCCGTGAGCAGGTTGTCCAACGCTGGGGACTGCTCGGTCATGGTGCAAAGCCTCCTGTAGTGCGAACCCGCGGCTCAGGGAACGCTAGCGACGTTAGTCCGCCTACGACAAGGTTGCAGCCACGTTGCGCGCACAGCTCCAAGCGACGTGCGGCGAGGCTCAGCCGAGTCGGGCGAGCAGCCGGGCACGGGCGCCCGGCCACTCGGCGTCCGTCATCGAGTAGAGCACCGTGTCGCGGGTCGTGCCGTCCGGACGGATCCGATGCGCCCGCAACACCCCTTCGCGCAGCGCGCCGAGCCGTTCGATGGCGCGTTGCGAACGGAGGTTGCGGTTGTCGGTTTCCCACGCGACGCGCTGGGCTCCCCAGTCCTCGAAGGCGTTGCGCAGCAGGAGGAATTTGGACTCGGTGTTGAGTGCGGTGCGCTGGAAATCCGCGCCGATCCAGGTGTGCCCGATCGAGAGGATCCGGTGTTTCGCTACTACCTGGTAATAAGAAGTGGTGCCCGCGACGCGGCCGGACGCGACGTCGATCTGCGCCCACGGGCGGCGGTCTGGGTCGGCGAGCGCGTTCTTCACCATCGTCTCGGCTTCGCCGAGGTCGGCGGGCTGGCGGACGCTCAGCCAGGCCCAGATGCCCGGGTCGGCTCCGGCCTCCAGCAGGCCGGGCGCGTGCTCGGGCGTGAGGGGTTCGAGCCGTACGTGGCGGCCGGACAGGACGGGGTGCTCGCTCCAGGTCACGCGATCACGCTACGTCGGCAAGTGGCAGTGCCGAAGTGCCATTTACCGGTCATTTCAGCAGTCCACTATTCGGCCGCTTATGCTCCCTGGAGCACCCGGAGAAAGAGAGCGCGCATGGCCGAGGAACGAGAAAACCTCACCTGGGAGTTGTTCGGTTCGGCGAGCCGGGAGTTGGCTCAGGAGGTCGCCGCGGACGGTTTCGTCCCCGATCTCATTCTCTCCATCGCGCGCGGTGGGCTGTTCGTCGCCGGCGCGCTCGGGTACGCGCTCGACGTGAAGAACCTGCACGTGATGAACGTCGAGTTCTACACCGGCGTCGACCAGCGGCTGGACCTGCCGGTCATGCTGCCGCCGGTGCCCAACGTGGTGGATCTCACACACAAGAAGGTGCTGGTCGCCGACGACGTCGCGGACACCGGGGCGACGCTCAAGCTGGTCCGCGACTTCTGCGCCGACCACGTCGCGGACGTGCGGTGCGCGGTGGTTTACGAGAAGCCCGCTTCGACGGTGAAGTGCGAGTACGTGTGGAAGCGGACTGACCGGTGGATCAACTTCCCGTGGTCGGTGCTGCCTCCGGTGGTCGAGCGGGCTGGGCAGGTGCTGGACGCATGAGTGACCCGCTGAAGCCGCTGCTGGAGCTGGACGGCGTCGCCGCGGCGGCCAAGGCGGCGCAGGACGCGATCTTCGCCGTGCACCGGCTTCCCGCGAACCTGCGTGGCGGAGCGGAGACCGCGGCCGAGGCTTCGGTCCGGGCCGCGCGGGCTTCGGCGGGGATCGACGGGGCCAATCCCGAGTTGCCGGAAGACGGTTCGGTGACCGACGCGCTGCTCGCCGGATCGTTGCGGGTGGCGGAAAAACTCGAGTCGCTGCTGCCGACCTGGCGGCGGGCTCCGTTGCAGACGCTGGCTCGGCTGCATCTGCTGGCCGCGTCCGATGTGGTCTCCGATCCGGATCAGCTCGGCCGTCCGCAGCGAGGCGGCGAGCGGCTGGAGTTGCTGGCTCAGCTCGTCACCGGGGCGACTTCCGTGCCCGGGCCGGTGCTGACCGCGGTCGTGCACGGCGAACTGCTGGCGTTGGCCCCGTTCGGTTCGGCGGACGGAGTGGTCGCCCGGGCGGCGGCGCGGCTGTCGATGGTCGCGACCGGGCTCGACCCGAAGGCGTTGACGGTGCCGGAGGTCGCGTACTTCCGGCGCGTTCCGCGGTATGTCGAACTGGCGCAGGGGTTCGCTGCCGGGACGTCGGACGGCGTGCGCGAGTGGCTGCTCTTCTGTTGCGAGGCCTTTGAAACCGGCGCGAACGAGGCTCGGAGCATCTCCTCGGCCGCTGGCTGACCAGTGTGGCCTGACCACATCGCCGAACGGCGTTCTGTGGTGGGTTGACCCATGGTCGCCCTGGTCGGAGCGACTTACTGTTTCCGGCCATGACCAGTGACAGTTCCCTCGCCGGCCGCACCGCGTTGGTGACCGGCGGCGGCAGCGGCATCGGGCTGGCCTGCGTGCGGGCGTTCGGCGCGGCCGGGGCGAAGGTGCACGTGGTGGACGTCGCCGGGGCGGAGGCGGCGGCTGCCGAGGTCGGCGGGCAGGCGCACGTGGTGGACCTGACCGACCCGGCGGCGCTGGAGACCCTGCCCGCGGACGTCGATGTGCTCGTCAACAACGCGGGCGTACAGCACGTCGCGCCGTTGCCGGAATTTCCGCCGGAGCGGTTCGCCTTCATTCAGTCGTTGATGGTGACTGCGCCGTTTTTGCTGATCCGCCAGTGCTTGCCCGCGATGTACGCGCGCGGCTGGGGACGGATCGTGAACATGTCCAGCGTGCACGGCGTGCGGGCGAGTCCCTACAAAGCCGCTTACGTCACGGCGAAACACGCCCTTGAGGGACTGTCCAAAGTGGCCGCTCTCGAAGGTGCGGAACACGGTGTGACCAGCAATTGCGTGAATCCGGGTTACGTCCGTACGCCGCTCGTCACCGGACAGATCGAAGCGCAGGCGGCCGAGCACGGGGTGCCGCCGGAAGAAGTGCTCGAAGAGGTTCTGCTGCGCCGGGCCGCGATCAAGCGATTGATCGAGCCCGAGGACGTCGCCGATCTCGTGGTGTGGCTGTGCGGCGAGTCCGCCGGACACGTCACCGGCGCGTCGCTTCCCGTTGACGGCGGCTGGACCGCTGGCTGAATTCCCCTTTCCCCACAACGGAGTGGAGTCCACTATGGACAAAAAGCTGCTGCGCGTCGTCGGAGCCGGGCTGATCGGAACCACCATCGAGTGGTACGACTTCTTCCTCTACACCTCGGCCGCCGCGCTGGTCTTCAACAAGCTGTTCTTCCCGACCGCCGATCCGCTCACCGGCACCTTGCTGGCGTTGCTCACCTACGCTGTCGGATTCCTCGCGCGGCCGATCGGCGGGCTCGTGTTCGGGCACTTCGGCGACCGGATCGGCCGCAAGAAACTGCTGGTCGTGAGCCTGCTGATGATGGGCGGCTCGACGTTCGCGATGGGTCTGCTGCCCACGTACAGCGCGGTCGGCGTGCTCGCGCCGGTGCTGCTGACGCTGCTGCGGCTGATCCAGGGCTTCGCCCTCGGCGGCGAGTGGGGCGGCGCGGTGCTGCTGGTTTCCGAGCACGGCGACGACCGGCGGCGCGGGTTCTGGGCGTCCTGGCCGCAGACCGGCGTTCCGGCGGGGAACTTGCTGGCCACCGCGGTGCTCGCGATCCTGGCGTCCGCCCAGTCGGACGCGACTTTCCAGGCGTGGGGCTGGCGGGTTCCGTTCCTGCTCTCCGGGGTGCTGGTCGTGCTCGGCCTGTGGATCCGGCTGGCGGTTTCGGAATCGCCGGTGTTCATCGCGGCGAAGGCGGCCGCGGACGAACGTGAGCAGGCACCGATTGTCGACGTCTTCCGCGGGCATTTCCGTGCGCTGGCAGTGACGTTCGGTGCGCGCATCGCGGAAAACGTGTCCTACTACGTGATCACCGCGTTCATTCTCGTATACGTGACGACTGGGCTCGGGCTGCCGAAAGCGACTGGCCTGACCGCGGTGCTCGTCGCCTCGGCGGTGCATTTCGTGACGATTCCCTTGTGGGGACTGCTGTCCGACAAGATCGGGCGCAAGCCGGTGTACCTGTTCGGTGTGATCGGAATGGCCGCGTGGTCGTTCGGGTTCTTCTGGCTGCTCGACCTGCGCACGACCTGGTCGGTGATCGGCGCGGCCGTGGTCGGGCTCGTCGTGCACGGTGCGATGTACGGGCCGCAGGCGGCGTTCTTCGCGGAACAATTCCCGACGCGGGTGCGCTACACCGGGCTTTCGGTCGGCGGCCAGCTGTCGTCCATCGCGGCCGGGGCGGTCGCGCCGTTGATCGCGGTGGCGCTGTTCGAGGCGTACCACTCCACGGTGCCGGTTTCGGTCTACGTGGTCGCGATGTGCCTGTTGTCGCTGGTCGCGCTGCTTGCCGCCCGCGAGACGCGCGGCGCGTCGTTGCGCGAGACGGCGGCCGAACGGCAGGCTTCAATGACAGCATGACGGGTGTGGACCCCACTGCCGAGGCGTATCGCCGGCTGCTCGAACTGCTCGCCGCCGGAGCGAGCAGCGAGCAGCTGGCGCACGTCGCTGCCCGGGGATTGTCCGCGGAGCAGGCCGCGGCGATCGGTTCGGCGACTGAGCTGGCTTTGCGGATCCGCGAGACGCTCAGCGAGCACCGGCGGCGAGAAGCCGAGCTGACCGCGTTGTTCGACACCGCGAGCGACCTCGCCCGGCTGCGCGATCCGGACGCGGTGCTGCGGTCGATCGTCCGCCGTGCGCGGACCCTGTTGGGTGTGGACGTTTCGTATCTCAGCCTCAACGACGAGGCGAACGGCGAGACGTACATCCGGGTTACGGACGGGTCGGTTTCCGCGCTGTTCCAACAGATTGTTCTCGGAATGGGCGAGGGGCTCGGCGGGCTCGTGGCGCAGACCGCGCGTCCCTACGCGACCGCGGACTACTTCGAGGACGAGCGGTTCCGGCACACGAACCCGATCGACGCTGGTGTCCGTGAAGAGGGGTTGAAGGCGATCCTCGGCGTGCCGTTGGCAATCGGCGGCAAGGTGCTGGGCGTGCTGTACGCATCCGACCGGTCGTCGCGGGCGTTCTCGACGGCGGAAGTCGCGCTGTTGTCGTCGTTGGCCGCGCACGCTGCGATCGCGCTAGACACCGCACATCTGCTGGACGAAACACGGTCCGCGGCAGCCGAGTTGAACGCGGCCAACGCGACGATGCGGCGGGCTGACGACGCGCACGACCGATTGATGGACCTCGTGCTCGGCGGTGCGGATCTGCCCGCGGTGGCGGCGGAAGTGGCCGGAGTATTGCGTGGCTCGATCGCTGTGCACGACGAAGAAGGCGGACTGCTGGCCGGTACCTCGGTCGCTTTTGACGCTGCCGCGGTCGCCTCGTCGCACGCCAATGGCCGCGCAGTGTCTACAAAGGATGTCTGGGTATGCGCGGTCCGGGCGGGCCGCGAGTTGCTAGGCAGCCTGACGCTTTCCGGTCGACCGGAGCTGGCCGGGGACGACCGTCGGCTCTTTGAACGCGCGGCTGTCGTCACGGCGTTGTTGTTGCTGCTGCGCCGTTCTGTTGCGCAAGCCGAGGACCAAGTGCGTGGCGAGCTGCTGACCGACCTGCTCACCGCGCCGACCCGTAACCCGGGTTCGCTGGTGGCTCGCGCCCGCCGGTTGGGTGTCGATTTGTCTTCGCCGCACACGGTTTTGGTCGCGCACGCCTCGGGCATTTCTCGACGCGGACTCGCTGCGGCGTGCGCACGGTACGGCGATTTGGTCGGCGTCCACGCGGAGCAAGTCGTCGCGCTCGCACCGGATCAGCCTGCCGCAGCACGGATCGCGGCCGAGCTGAAGTCTGTTGTGGACTGTCCGGTGACCGTCGGCGCGGCCGGTCCGGCGAACGGGCCGGAAGCGTTGGCGCAGGCGTACACTGAAGCTGTTCGATGCGTTAATACTCTGCTGGCACTCGGCCGCGAAGGCGACGGCGCGGCGATGGCCGATCTCGGATTCCTCGGCGTCCTGCTCGGCAGGCATTCCGACCTGTCCGGCTACGTCCGGGCAACGCTCGGCCCGGTCCTCGACTACGACGCCCGCCGCGGCACCGACCTCGTCGGCACGCTGCGCGCGTACTACGCGGCAGGCGGGAATTTGGCGCGGGCTAAGGAAACCCTGCACGTCCATGTCAACACGGTCGCGCAACGGATGGAACGCCTGGCCGCGCTGCTGGGCGAGGACTGGCGTGAACCCGAGCGTTCGCTGGAGATCCAGCTAGCGTTGCGCGTGCATCAGCTCGGCGGCTGACGGACCCCGGCGAGGATGAGGTCGAGCATCCGGCCCAGTTGTTCCGGTCCGCCTGGCAGTGTCCGCATGCTGCACGCGCCGACCACAGTCACGACGACGTCCTGCGCACGAACATCCGCCCGAAGCGTCCCGTCCTCAACACCCGCGTCCAGGATCAGCTGCACAGCCTCGGTCAGCTCCGCGCGGACCTGCGTCATGTCGACAGTGCCCGCCTCGATGATCGCGCGCAGTGTGTCGGCCATGTCGTGCTTCGTGCTCGCGTACTCGGCGAAGCGGTCCATCCACCGACGCAGCGCGCGAAGCGGCTTCTCGGCTTCAAGCAGCTTCGGCGCACTCGCGACGACCTGTGCCAGCTCGTCCCGGTACAGCGCTTCGACGAGCGCTTCGCGGGTAGGGAAGTGGCGATAGAGCGTGCCAATGCCGACGCCTGCTTCGCGTGCGACGCGCTCCAGCGTGACGGGCTCGTCGCCTTCGCCGAACGCCTTGCGGGCAGCAGCTAGTAGCCGCAGACGGTTGCGTTCAGCGTCCGCGCGCGGTTTCTTCAGGCTCGACAAAGCGGAGGATCCTCCGGTTCTGCTACGGTGGTGATACGGAGGCGCCTCCGCATCAACTTCAACTATGCCACGGCAGGAGTCTTTCCTCATGACGGCAACCACCTCTCCAGGCGGCACCGCAAAGCTCGCCGGCCGCGAGGTCGCGCGGATCGGCTACGGCGTGATGCAGCTCGGCCGCCCCGGCACCGACCGCGCTGACCAGGTAAAACTGCTCCGCGAAGCGAACCAAGCGGGCGTGAACCACCTGGACACCGCCCAGTTCTACAGCGACGGCCGCTGCAACGACCTGATCCGCGAAGCGTTCTCGCCCTATCCGGACGACCTGGTGGTGGTGACCAAGGTCGGCGCCGAGGAATCACCGCAAGGGCTCCGCCTCGCGCAACAGCCGGAGCAGCTGCGAGCCCAGGTCGAAGCCAACCTCGCCTCGCTCGGCGTCGAACGGCTCGACGTGGTCAACCTGCGCCGCGCGGACGCCGGACCCGGCCTGATCGCGGAAGGCGACCAGCTCGTCGACATCGACGACCAGCTGGCTGAACTGATTTCCCTGCGCGAAGCCGGAAAGATCGGCTTGCTCGGGCTCAGCAATGTGTCCGCCGACCAGCTCCGACACGCGCTCGAAGCCGGGATCGTCTGCGTGCAGAACTCCTACAACGTGCTCGCTCGCGCCACCGAGCCGGTGCTGGAGCTGTGCCGGGAACACGAGATCGCCTGGGTGCCGTACTTCCCGCTGGGTTCCGCGTTCGAGCTGGGCCAGGACGTCACCGGAAACCCGGTCGTCACCGGGATCGCGGCCGAACTCGGCGCTACCCCGGCCCAGGTCGCGCTGGCCTGGCTGCTGCAGCGCTACGCGGGCACGCTGCTGATCGCGGGCACGGCGACCCCGGCGCATCTCGCCGAGAACCTCGCCGCCGGCCAGGTGCAGCTGCCCGCCGAAGCGGTAGCTGCCCTGGACCGGCTCGGCTGAGCTCAGAAGTTCAGCGCCGCGACCCGCTCGGCGTCGGCGAGGATGTTGATCTCCGTGATCAACCCGTCGGAGACGGTGAACGACAGCACCGAAACCGGCTTCCCGTCGCGCAGGGCGACGATGCCCGGGCCGCCGTTGACGGTCGCGTACTGCGACACCAAACCGACCGGACGGAACTGCGACGCGCTGCCAGCGACCTCGGCCGCGCCGCGCACGACCTTCGAGCCGAGCCCGCCGGTGTCGACGCGCAGCAGAGCGTCCGGGTGCAGGAGCGCGACCAGCCCCTCGAAGTTGCCGCCACGAGCGGCGGTGAGCCAGGCGTCCGCGATCTTGCGCTGCTGGGCTCGATCCGCCGGACCGGCGGGCGTCACGCCCTGCACGCGCCGCCGCGCTCGGCTCGCCAGCTGCCGTACCGCGGCGGTGTTCTTGTCGAGCATCGTGGCGATCTCGTCGAACGGCACGGCGAACATGTCGTGCAGGACGAAGGCGAGCCGTTCCGCCGGGTCGAGCGCCTCCAGCACCACCAGCAGCGCGAGCCCGACCGAGTCCGCGAGGACCTCCTGCTCCGCCGGATCGACGCCGTCCCCGGTCTCCACGACCGGGTCCGGCACCCGGATGTCCAGCGGATCCTCGCGGCGAGTCGCGCGCGAGCGCAGCATGTTGAGGCATTGGCGCGACACGATCGTCGTCAGCCAGCTGCCGGTGTTGCGGATGTCCTCTCCGGACGACCGCGTGACCCGCAGCCAGGTCTCCTGGATGGCGTCGTCGGCCTCGGCGAACGAACCGAGCATCCGGTACGCCACCGCCCGCAACCTGGGCCGATGCTCCTCGAACTGAGCCGCCCAAAAATTCTCGTCCTGTTTTTCGTCCCGCACTGTCACATCTTCTCCTTGGGCCGGGTCCTACCAGCAAGACCCGCCGAACGCGGCGGACGTGACAGGAGGAGATCACCATGCAGGCTCGGATGACCCACCCGATCCAGGTGCAGCCGGACGCGATGAAGGCGCTGATGGCGCTGAGCAAGGCCACCAACGACAGCACCGTGCCCGCGACCACGCACCACCTGATCCACCTGCGGGTGAGCCAGATCAACGGCTGCAGCATGTGCGTCGACATGCACGCGCGGGAGATGAAGCAGGCGGGCGAGAAGGACGAGCGGATCTGGGGCGTCGGCGCGTGGCGCGAATCGACCTACTTCACCGACGCCGAGCGCGCGGCGCTGGACCTGGCCGAGCACGTGACCCGGCTGGCCGACCGGACGGACCCGGTCCCGGACGAGGTCTGGGACGCCGCCGCGGACATCTACGACGAGAAGGAGCTTTCGTCGCTGCTGCTGTCCATCGCCGGGATCAACGTGTGGAACCGGCTCAACGCCGCGATCCGCCAGCCGGTCGGCTCGTTCTGAACCGCACTGGGGGTGTTGCCGGGCGCGGCGGCGAGGGGATCCGTCGCCGCTTCCGGCAGCTTCACACGTTCGCGGGCAACTGGTCCCGGATCGCCGCGACGGCGGCGCGCGGATCGTCGGCCCAGAGGTCGAGCTGAGTGATTTCGACGGTGCCCTTGCGGCCGAGATCGACCAGCCGCGGTTCGCGCAGGACGACCGAGAGATTGGTCGATTGGTTGATTCCCACCGCCAGCACCCCGTCTTCGGGCACGCTGACGCCGCCCCGCGCCTTCAGCGATCGGCTCGCCTGCCGGACGGAATCGATGCTGGCCAACGGGATCCGGTGGTCGAAGAAGGACAGATACCGCACCCGCAGCCCCTCCCGGCTGACGGAGTGCGGGTACTTGTAGAGGGTCGCGACGATCGCCAGAAACGCGAGCGCACCCAGGATTTCCACTACCAGCAACGCGATCCGCACCGGTACGGACTTCACCACGACCTCGACCATGACGATGTCGACCGGGTTCACCGCCAGCATCACCCAGAACATCGGCCGGATGGTGCGGCTGTAGTGGATCGCGACGCCGTCCGGCGGCACGTCGGTCTGGCGGCGGAGCACGAGCGCCAACGCCCTCGCCAGTATCAGCATTTGTCTCTTCACGGTGCCCCCTCCAGCGTCAGTCGGCGGTACCCAGCCGCGCGGCCCACTTCTCCTCTATTCTCCCGAATTTCCAGATCGCGAACGCGGCCAACCAGGTGACGATGAACAGTCCGACGATCGCGAAGCCCACGTAGTCCAGGTCCACCGAGGCGATCGCGGCGAGCGGGCCGGACGTGATGTCGAGCTTCTCGGCGAGCAGCGTCACCAGTTCGATAGTCCCGATGCCGAGCGCGACCGCCACGGAAAGCGCGGTAACCGTGAGGTTGTAATAAATCTTCCGGATCGGCCGGGAAAACGCCCAGCCGTAAGCGTAGTTCATGAGCACGCCGTCGGCGGCATCGAACAGGCTCATCCCGGCGGCGAACAGGATCGGCAGCACGAGAATCGCGTACCAGGGCAAGGCAAAAGCGGCCGCGCCCGCGGCGAGCACGAGCAATCCGATTTCCGTCGCTGTGTCGAAACCGAGTCCGAAAAGGACTCCCACCGGGTAGATGTGCCACGGCTTCCGCACCGCTTTGGTGGCCCCGCGCAACAGCCGGTTCATCAGGCCGCGGTTGTCGAGATGGCGTTCCAGCTCGGCCTCGTCCAGTTCGCCGCGGCGCATCCGGGCGAACACCCGCGCGATCCCGACGAGTACGACGAGGTTCATGATCGCGATCAGGTACAGGAAAATCCCGGACACCGAAGTGCCGATCAGGCCGGTCGTCTCGTGCAGCGCGGAGCCGTCGTCCTCCAGCTGCCCGGCGACCGCGCGGACACCCATCGACAGCAGCAGGCACAGCGCGAAGACGATCGTCGAATGCCCGAGCGAGAACCAGAATCCGACCGACAGCGGACGCTGCCCGTCGGACATCAGCTTGCGCGTGGTGTTGTCGATGGCGGCGATGTGGTCGGCGTCGAACGCGTGCCGCATGCCGAGCGTGAACGCGGTGACGCCGAGGCCGACGCCGAACGTGCCGCCCGCGCCGAGTGCGTAATGCCGCGGCGCGACGACCAGCACCAGAAGTCCCCAGCCGACGAGGTTGAGCAGCAGGATCACGGCCGCCATGCCGCCGATCGACCATCGGTCGCCGCGAGTGAGCCGCTGCGTCATCGCCGTCCTCTCTCTCCCCGGAAAGCCGTGAAGGGCTCCTTGAGGGAATCAGATTCCCTCAAGGAGCCCTTCACGGACAATCGGGTAAAGCTCAGCCGGCGCGCAGGTGCAGCTGGTCGAGCGCCTTGCGCACGTGCCCGCCCGCGGCGGTCAGCGCTTCGGCGGAGTGGGCGACGTCGCTGCCGGACAACAGGTGCACGAGCGCCACCTTGAGGTCGCCGCTGGCCTCGGTGAGCGCGTCCGAGCAGTCGGCCATGGTCATGCCGGTGGCTTCCTGCAGGATCCGGATGTTGCGGCCGCGCAGCTTCGCGTTCGTCGCGCGCATGCTCACCATCAGGTTCGAGTACGTCTTGCCCAGCTTGATCATCGTCGCGCTGGAGAACGCGGTGAGGATCAGCTTCTGCGCCGTGCCCGCCTTCATCCGGGTCGAGCCGGCGATGGCCTCGGGACCGGTGGCGACGGCGATCAGCACGTCCACGCCCGCCGGTTGCGCGGCGCGCGGGTTGGCCGAGACGAGCCCGGTGTGCGCGCCGATCCGGCTGGCCTCGGCGAGCGCGCCGAGCACGTACGGAGTCCGCCCGGAGGCGGCGAGACCGAGCACGAAGTCGCCCGGCTGCACCGAGTGGGCGATCTCCGCCGCGCCGGCGTCCGCGTCGTCCTCGGCGTTCTCGACGGCCTGCCGCAGGGCCTTCTCACCGCCCGCGTGATGCGCGATGAACAGGTCGCCGGGCACGTTGAACGTCGGCACCAGTTCGGCCGCGTCCAGCGTCGCCAGGCGGCCCGAGGTGCCCGCGCCGACGTAATGCACGCGCCCCCCGCCGCGCAGCGCCTCTACGGCGTAGTCGACCGCACGGGCCAGCTGCGGCAGCACCGCGGCCACCGCGTCCGGCACCCGGCGGTCCTCGGCGTTGATCGCGCCGAGGATCCCCATGGTGGACATCAGATCGATGTCCACCGTGCGCGGGTTTCGTTGTTCGGTGGGCGAATCGACGTGCACCGTCTGGCAGGGGACGGACATCAGATCCTCGCTTCTTGGTTCACTTGCCGGTTTCCCGCGGACGACGACGACCGTCGGGTCTGACCCCGAGCCGGTGCGAGCCGACCGCGTCCCTCGTAGCGTCCAACGCGCTGACCGACGCCTCCATGTGGCGCTGTGCGACGCCGATGAAGAGGCAATCGATCACGGTCAGCTGGGCGATCCGGCTCGCGGTCGCCCCGGACCGGAAGGTGGTTTCGCGGGCCGCCGTGGTGAGCACGTGGTCGGCGACCTCGGTGATCGGCGAGCGCGGGAAGTTCGTGACCGCGACGGTCACCGCGCCGTGCTCGCGCGCGACCCGCAGCGCCTCGACGGTGTCCGTGGTCGCGCCGGTGTGCGAAACGCCGACCGCGACGTCGCCCGGCTTCAGCACGGCGGCCGAGGTCAGCATGATGTGCGTGTCCGACCAGGAGAAGCTCACGCGGCCGATCCGGTGCAGCTTCTGCTGCAGGTCAGCGGCGACGAAAGCGCTTGCGCCCACGCCGTACACGTCGACCCGGCCGGCTTCGGCGACGAGGTCGATCACGCTCTGCAGCGAGGCGACGTCGAGCTGGTCGGCGGTCTCCTCGACGGCGCGCGCGTCGGCGAAGCTGACCTTGCCGATGACGGACGCCAGGTCGTCGCCAGGGCCGATCTCGCCGCCGAGGTTGCGCGAGGTGCGCGCCTCGGTGCGGGCGGTGTCCGCGGCGAGCGCGATGCGCAGCTGCGGGTAGCCGCCGACGCCGACGGCCTTGCAGAACCGCGTAACGGTGGTCTCGGAGGTGTTCGCGGCCAGCGCGACCTCGGTGATGCTGCGGCGCGCGACAGCGGCCGGGTCTTCCAGGACAACCTTCGCGACGCGCTGCTCGGCGCGGGCGAGTCCGGGCAGCAGGGAGCGGATGCGAACCAAGGGGCTCGCATCCGCGTCGCGCACCGCGGTCTGACCTGCGAAGTGCTCAGAGGGTGCGCTGCTGACTACGGAATCGGTATCATCCGCCGTCGGAAAGTTACTAACCGTTGGCATTTGCGACAAGGCTACCCACATCCTTCGGCAGAACCACAACCCGTCCGTGTCTGCGGACTTCGGTTTGCGATTAATCGTTGTCAAGAAAGTCGCCAACCGAGTCCACGGTGTTAACGACCTCAAGCTAACGACTTGGCAACTAAGTGTGTCTAGCGAAGGAGTCTTGTTCCACTGAGTGGGGACACCAAGGTGGCAATGCGCGGCGGGGTGCCTACCGAGTGCTCAATTTCCATCCCGAAGAGGCCAGCTCCGAGGGGTTTCGCTCACCATCGAGAACGACCTGGCCGCGTTGGGTGACTTTCACACTATCGAGGGAAACTCCCCGACCCGTGTAATTCGGATCGGTGCTGTAACGCCACCGGAGCGAGGTAGCGGCCGGCGCGGGCACCTCTGCGGACACCCGCCACCAGGAACGGTGCCCGTGTCCGCCCAGCGTGGGCGTCTCGTCGTCGGGCGCACCCGGGCCACAGGCCTGCATCGGAACAGGTTGCCAATTAACCCCGTCAGTGCTCGATTCCAGCTGCAACGGGTCGCTCGGGCCCTCGGTGTCGACGAAAGCGGCGAAGGACACGCGCAGTGGCGCACCCGCTGGAAGCGGTTGTGTGCTGAGCGTAGCGACGCCGTTGTTTCCCAAGCTCGCGTACCAAGCGTCGGGGCCTTCGACCGGCTGTACGGCCATCGCCTTGGCGAGCGAGGTCGCCCAGACCTGACGGGCGGGGTTGATGGAACCCCAGGTGCGCGTGGGGTGCACGCGGTTGGTGAGCAGCAATGCGAACGACCGCGATTCCGGGTCGATGACCAGCGTCGTGCCGGTGAAACCGGTGTGGCCCGCGGTGATCGGCGACGCCAGCGCGCCCATGTACCAGGGCTGGTCCAGCTCGAAACCGAGCCCGTGCTCATCGCCGGGGAAGCGCTGGTTGTAGTTCGTGAGCATCTTCGTGACGGTGTCCGGGCGCAGGATCCGGTGCCCGCGGTAACTGCCGCCGTTGAGGATGGTCTGGGAAAGCACGGCCATGTCGCCGGCCGTCGAGAACACGCCCGCGTGCCCGGCGACGCCGCCGAGCGACCAGGCGTTCTCGTCGTGCACCTGTCCGCGCACGAGCCCGCGCGGCGGGGTGGTCTCGTACTCGGTCGCGGCGATCCTCGAGAGCTTCGACGCGGGCGGGTTGTAGCCGGTGTCGACCATGCCGAGCGGCGCGGTGATGCGGTCGTGCACCACCTGGTCCAGCGGCTTGCCGGACAGCTTCTCGATCAGGAAGCCGAGGGTCAGCATGTTGAGGTCGGAGTACAGGTAGGTGCTGCCCGGCGCGTTCTTGAGCGGGCTGTCGAGCACCGCCTTGCGCCGCGAGGGGATGTCCGGATAGCCCTGCCAGAGCGACGGCGACGGGTCGGCGTCGAAACCGGAGGTGTGCGTGAGCAGCTGCAGCACGGTGACGTCCTGCTTGCCGTTGACGCCGAACTCCGGCAGATAGCGCACGACCGGCGCGTTGACGTCCAGCTTGCCCTGCTCGGTCAGCTGCAGCGCGGCGATCGAGGTGAACAGCTTCGAGATCGACGCCATGTCGAAAATGGTGTCGTTACGGATCGGAACCTGCTGCTCCGGCGGCAGTTCGGTGCCCTTGGCGTCGGCGTACCGGAGCGCGCCGCCGACGGCGTAGCGGTCCACGACCACGCCGTCGTGCGCGAGCAGGCCGACCGCGCCGGAGAAGTGCGGATGCCCGCTGGCGTCCGGCTGTGTCCAGCTCTTCAGGAACTGCTCGGCGTCGCGGATCGGCTGCGGATCGAGGTTGACCTCGCCCGGGCTGCCGTCGCGCAGCTTCGTGCTCGCCGGGGCGAACCCGTGCTGCGGACGGTCGAAGCGCCCGGCGAAGCCGCCGTGTCGGTTGTCGATCGTTGCTGCTCCCGCGGTCGTCGTGGCCGCGACCAGTACGGCCAACGTCGCGACGAGCACTTTCCTAGCACGCATGGCCGCTCTCCTCAGCGATAGATCAGGTGGGGGCGGCGTCTGCGGGCGAAGTCGGCGAGTTCGGCGCGCCACGCGCCGGTGATCTCGTCCACTCCGGCGCCGGCGTCGACCATGGTGCGCAGCCGCGCGGATCCGGACAGCTTGTCGATCATGTGGTCCGGCCGCCAGCCGAATTTGTCGGGCGCGACGCGCTTGGCCGTCACGAACATCGAGACGGTGGTGTTGATCGCGTCGAAGGCCCGGGGATCGGTGACGGTGACCTGTACGCCGCCGCACGGCTGATTCACGAATTTGCCGAAGGTGGGCACGAAGTAGATCTCGCGGAACGCTGCGCCCGGCAGGCGGAGCTTCTCGAGTTCCTCGCGCCAATGCCAGTCGAGGCCGGGCGCGCCAATGATTTCGAACGGCCGTGTCGTGCCGCGTCCTTCGGAGAACACAGTGCCCTCGAACATGCCTGTGCCTGGATACACGAGCGCTGTGTCCGGCGTCGGCATGTTCGGGCTTGGCAGGATCCAACGGAGACCGCTGTCGGCGAAGAAGCTGTCGCGTCGCCAGCCGCGTACCTGAACGACTTCGAGCTTCGCCAGCTTCACGCCTTCGCCAGGTAGGAACTCAGCGGCGAAGAAGCGCGCCAGCTCGCCGACCGTCATGCCGTGTTGCTGCGCGATCGGCTTCAGCCCGACGCCGGACGAGAACTTCGGGTCGAGGACTGGGCCGGACAGTCTTCCGCCGATGGGGTTTGGCCGGTCTAGGACTACGAAGGCCGCGTTGACCTTCGCAGCGGCGACCATCGCCGTGTACAGCGACCAGATGTAGGTGTAGAAGCGCGCGCCGACGTCGGCG
The DNA here is from genome assembly GCF_042754125.1 of Amycolatopsis sp. NPDC059235. Taxonomy (NCBI): domain Bacteria; kingdom Bacillati; phylum Actinomycetota; class Actinomycetes; order Pseudonocardiales; family Pseudonocardiaceae; genus Amycolatopsis; species Amycolatopsis sp. NPDC059235. Next base: position 26,519 of record NZ_JBHZAG010000058.1, on the reverse strand, counting down.
ATGTCGAAGACGACAGTGTCCAGTCCGGCTTTCTGGAACAGCGAAGCGAGCTTCGTCGCGTCAGCGCCGTACGCGTCGTACACGGGGATGCCGGTGCGCGGGTCCGTGTAGTCGCCTTCGGAGCCACCGGCTTGCGCGCTGCCGCGAAAGCCGTGCTCTGGCCCGAAGGCCGCGACGGGACGTACGCCCGCCGCGACCATCGAGTCGACGATGTGGTCCCCGTTGGCGAGCACGCCCGTCGGGTTGGACAGCACGCCGAGCTTGCGTCCGGCGAGCGGACGCCAGCCCTGCGCGGCGAGCTGTTCGGCACCGGTGAGGACCCGGCGTTCCAGCTCAGCTTGTGCTGCTTCAGGTGCCGCCTGTGCCGCCGCCGAGCCGCTCGCCAGCACTGGGACGGCGAGCGCCGGAACGGCCAGGAAATTCCTGCGGTTGAGAGTCACCAGGTCAGTCCGTGTCCGAAGGGGTATTTGACGGTGTGCACGTCCGCCCCGGCCGGGACGTCGACCGGCAGCTTCCCGCTGGGCTTCGTCTCGCCGAGCACGACCTTGGCCAGCGCTTCGAGCGACGGCGTGATGTAGCCGTAGGTGGCGAGCCAGGTCGGCACCGGGTTCGCGTATCCGGCGTCGTACGGAATCTGTGCGGCGACCGCGACCACCGGCTTGCCCGTGTCCATCAGCGCTTGAAGAAGCTTGCCCTGCAAGGGGAATCCGCCGAGGTTGTTGGTCAGCACCACGACAGCGTCGTTCTGCTTCGCGGCTGCGGCGGCCTCGGCGATCTGCGCGTCGGTCGGAGTCTGCCCGGTGGCCAGCGCGGTTGCCTTCGTGCCGTGCGCGTTGAAGCGGGCGGCAAGCGTTTGCGTCGTGGTCGCGCCCCAGCCGGTGACCAGAACGGTCGACGGCTTCTGCTTCAGCGGCAGCACTCCGGCGTCGTTGGCGATCGCGGTGACCGACCGGTCGGCGATGCCCTGCGCGGTCGCCAGGTGCTCCGGCGTACCGACCTTCTTCATGACCTGCGAAGGGTTGTTGAACGGCGCGTACAGGATTCCGCGCTTCAGCTTGAGCTTCAGCACCCGCAGCACGCTCTGGTCGATCCGCTGCATCGGCAGGTCGCCGGACTTCACCGCGGCGAGCACGGCGTTGATCGCGACGTCCAGGTGCACCGGCATGAGCAGCTGGTCCACGCCCGCTTTCAGGGCGAGGACGGGGATTTCGGCGTCGCTGTGCATCTCCCGCACGCCCTGCATCTCGAGCGAATCGGTGATCACGACGCCGTTGTAGCCGAGTTCGCCGCGCAGCTTGCCGGTGATGATCGGCTTCGACAGCGTCGCCGGCTCGCCGGACGGGTCGAGGCTCGGGAACTGGATGTGCGCGCTCATGATCGAGTCGATGCCCGCGGCGATCGCGGCCTTGAACGGCGGCACGTCGATCGCCCGCCATTCCGCTTCGGTGCGATTGATCTTCGGCAACCCGGTGTGACTGTCGGTCGCCGCGTCGCCGTGGCCGGGGAAGTGCTTCGCGGTGGACGAGACGGTCTGGCTCGCCGGTCCGGATTCCTGGTAGCCCTTGACCTCCGCGGTCACGAAACTGCTGGCCAGGTCAGGTCGTCCGGAGAAAGACCGGACGCCGATCACCGGGTTGGCCGGGTTGGAGTTGACGTCCGCGTCCGGCGCGTAGTCCTGGTTGATGCCGACCGCGCGCAGCTCGTGGCCGAGGATCGTGGCGGCCTTGGTCGCGCTGCCGGTGTCGCGGCCGGCGGCGATGGCCATCGAGTTGGGGAACTCGGTGGCCGGCGCGCTCATCCGCGTGACCGTGCCGCCCTCCTGATCGGTGCCGATCTGCAGCGGGATGTGCGCGCCGCTGGAGATCGCGGCGCGCTGCAGGCCGTTGGACAGCTTCGCGACCTGCGTGGGGCTCTCGAAGTTGTCGCGGCTGGTGTTGTGGAAGTAGATGACGCCGCCGAGGTGGTATTTCTGCACGGCCTGCGCGGCGGTGTCGACGCCGAAGTCGGTCTGGTTCTTGGGGTTGACCTCGTCCGCGGACTTGCCGTTCACCCACGTGACGAACAGCTGCCCCACTTTTTCTTCCAGGCTCATGCCGCGCAACGCCTGTGCGGCCGCGGCGTCGAGCTGCGCCGTCTGCTGCTGGGGTGTCTGCTGCTGGTGTTTCGGCGCCGCGAACGCCGAGGAACTCAACCCCCCGACGGCGAGCACCCCCGCAAGGGGAACGGCGAACACCTGCATCCTCCGCGTGCGCGCGAGTCGGTTCGTCACGAATTGCCTCCCAGTGTCGCGTGCCGCCGCGGGTGCGGACGCGAGTCGTGAAGCGTCCACCGGGCAGCACCGGTATCGGGAAGCTACTCACCGCGATACGGGGTTGTCCATCGGCCGAGCGCAGGAACGGCCGGGTTCACCTGGGAGGACGGCACCTGGTGCGGGTCTGGCCGCGCGCGGATTTCTTCGAGCCTGGCTCGGTCCGCTGCGCTCGCTCCGGAGCTGGCTGCGCCTGCCTGGACATAAACACTGGCGGCGCCCGTCAGCCGAAGCCAACGGGCGCCGCCAGTCAGCGCGAACATCTCGGGCGACCAAGCGTGCAACTCTGGTCGTACCTTCATGGACTCGGCGTCCGGCGTCCCGGTACGCAGTCCCTAGACGACGAGCCTCCCGCGGCGTGCTGCGCGTGGGTACCCGGAGTCCGCGCACGGAGGTTGCCCGGGGTGACAGAGGCTTCTCTTCTACCTCTGTCCTGGCCGAATCAACGTCCGCACCTACTTTCTACGCCGTGAGCGCGGTCACTTCAAGTGCGCGTACGGGTGCACCGGTACAGAGGCTCGATCCGGTGACAACACCACCCTCAGCAACGGACCTAGCTGCGGAAACCGGAGTATTGGTACCGCCACGCGGGTGCTCAGTCGTCGGTGCCGCGAGACCGGCGGCGACGGCTGAGGCTGTACCAGGTCGCGCCCGCCGCCACCGCGCCCACGCCGAGCGCGACCATCCCCGCGGACTTGGCCGGGATCCGGGTGCGCAGCGACATCGGCCGCTCGAACGCGAGGACCGGCCACTCGTGCTCGTCCGCGGTGCGGCGCAGCACCTTGTCCGGATTCACCGCGTGCGGGTGACCCACCACCTCCAGCAGGGGGATGTCGGTGCTGGAATCGGTGTAGGCGAAGCAGTCGGCGAGGTCGTAGCCGTAGGTGGCGGCTTGCTGCTTCGCGGCGACGGCTTTGTTCTCGCCGTAGCAATAGAAATCGACCTCGCCGGAGTAGCGGCCGCCGACGATCTCCATGCGGGTGGCGACGCAGCGGGTCGCGCCGAGCATCTCGGCGACCGGAGCGGCGACCTCCTCGCCGGTCGCGGAAAGCACGATCACGTCGTGTCCGTCGGCGAGGTGGCGCGCGATGAGGTCGGTCGCCTCCACGTAGACGAGCGGATCGACTACGTCGTGCAATGTTTCGCGCACGATGGCGGAAACCTGTGCGACATCCCAGCCCGCGCACAGCGCGGAAACCTCGGCGCGCATCCGCTCGGTCTTGTCCGCGTCCGCGCCGGCGAGCGAGAAAACCAGTTGCGCGTAAGCACTTCGCAGCGCCGCGCGACGGTTGATCAGTCCTTCGCGCAGCAACGGCTTGCTGAACGCGAGCGCGCTGGACGACGCGATGATCGTCTTGTCGAGATCGAAGAAGGCGGCGACGCGCCGGGGTGCTTCTTCGCTGCGGGGTTCGGCCACGTGATCAGGATAGGCGTACCGCGCCGTGTTGTTGGCAGCACACCGGTCGTGGCGTCGGCCGGAAAATCGATGACATCGGCTCGCTTACGGCCTCGGGTGCCGTTATCGAATCGTATGTGTCACTCACACAGCCAACTCATAGCTAACGGAGTTACAGTGAACGGACCCGGTCGTGAACCGGGCTGGTTCAGTCCGACCCCCCGGGGCTGAACCCCTGGCGGCCCTCGTCCCTCCCCCCTGGCGAGGGCCGCCTTCTATTCTCCCCGTTTCCGGATGAGCGAACAATTTTCAGGTCTGCCGCGGAAACCGTTGCACGGACTGCTTTTTCGCCCCTGACCTGGGCTGTTCCGGTCGTTCCCGGCGCGGTCTACGAGCAAGATCAATTAACCGCACGCTTACCTTTTCTGCGTTTTCTCCTGCGGCTGTGCTGGTTACTTGTCCCGGTGCGGCAAATTTACTTCTTTTCACTTGATTTTCCGGAGGTTCTCCGCAGCAATCGTTTTCTCGTCCGAATGTGCGGGTCCGCGCATTGTCCGGTACGGCCGGACACTCCGGCGGTTCTGGATCGATTTCGCCCCTCCGGTTGTCCACAACCCCCGGGTTATCCACAGGACGGAAAAACAGGCATTGCCGACCGCTCCGGCGGAGGGCGACGGTGGAAGTCCGGCCCACGAGACCCAGGGGAGGGGCACATGGCCACCGCACAACCGCTCGTCGTCTCCGGCGAGGGAACCGTCTTCGAAGAGATCCGCCGCGTCGCCGCCGTAGTCGGCTGCGAGTTCGACCACGCGCCAGACCTAGCCGCCGCACGCGGACGATGGACGCGCGCCCCGCTCGTGGTATTGGACGAGGACATCGCCGCTGACAGCCCGCCAATGCCAGCACGCGACAGCGTCGTCCTCGTCTGCAAAGGCACACCCAGCCTGGAAACCTGGCGCCGCGCGGCCGCACTCGGCGCTCGCCGCGTCTTCAGCCTGCCCGACGACGAAGCGGGTCTGACCGGCGCGTTCGCCGATGTCACCGACGCGCCAGCGGAATCCCCAGGCCCGGTAATAGCTTTCGTAGGCGGCCGAGGCGGTTCCGGCACCTCCGTACTTGCTGCCGCGGTCGCCGTAGAAGCCGCCCGCACCAGCACCGCGCTATTAGTCGATTGCGACCCGTTAGGCGGCGGATTGGACCTCCCGCTAGGTCTGGAACACACGAAAGGCCTGCGTTGGCCGGAAGTTCGGCTGTCCGGCCGAGTCTCCGTCCCTTCGCTGATCGCTTCGCTCCCGACTCGCGGCAAGCTCCCCGTACTGTCCTGCGGCCGCTCCGGCGACGGCCCGGCCCCACGAGCCTTGTCGGCAGTCGTCGCCGCAGGCAGCCGCGCAGGCCGCACCGTCGTCTGCGATTTGCCCCGCCACTTCGACGAAGGCACCGTCGCCGTAGCCTCCGTCGCCGACTTGGTCGTCCTGGTCGTCCCCGTCGAATTCCGCGCCTGCATGGCGGCGAAACAGGTCCTGAACCGCCTCCGCCCGCACACCGAGCGTTTCGCGATCGTCGCAAGTGGACACCCCATCGACGGCGTCTCAGCCGCGCAAACCGCAGGCATGCTAGGCCCGCCCGTGCTCGCTTCCGTACCTCCAGAACGCCGAGTAGCCACCACCTTGGAATCCGGCGAATTCGACCTGCCCCCGAAGGGCGCACTGGCCACCGCCGCCCGATCCGTGCTGGCGAACCTGCGTCCCCTTCCCCTCGAACAGGCCGCGTAGATGACGACCGACCTAGTAGAACGAGTCCGCCACCGCCTGGCAGGCCAAAGCCGGGGCACCGACCCCATCGCCCTAGCCGAAGCCGTCCGCGCAGAAGCCGGCGGCGCCTTGAGCCACGACGCAGTGCTAGCCGCCGTCCGCCAAGCCCGAGACGAGTTCGTAGGCGCAGGCCCCCTCGCCTCTTTATTGGAAGACGACACCATCACCGACGTCCTAGTAACCGCCCCCGACGAGGTATGGACCGACGGCCCACTTGGCCTCACCCACACCACAATCCGCTTCCCCGACGAGGACGCCGTCCGCCGCCTAGCGCAACGCCTGGCCCTAGCCGCGGGCCGCCGCCTGGACGACGCCCAGCCCTACGTAGACGGCTGGCTCCCCGCCCGCCAAGGCCGAATCCGCGTCCACGCCGTACTTCCGCCCATCGCCGCCAACGGCACCTGCCTGTCGCTGCGCGTCCTACGCCCGGTGACTCACGACCTGGCCGCCCTCCAAGCACACGGCTCCATCGACGCCACCGCTTTGAGCATCCTCCAAGCAATCCTCAAGCACCGCCTAGCTTTCCTCGTCACGGGCGGCACCGGCGCCGGAAAAACGACCCTCCTGAGCGCCCTGCTCAGCGCAGTAGCCCCAACCGAGCGAATCGTCTGCGTAGAAGATGCCGGCGAACTGCGCCCGACCCATCCCCAGTTCGTCAGCCTCGTCGCCCGCCCCGCCAACGTAGAAGGCGCAGGCGCAGTGGAACTCCCAGAATTAGTCCGCCAAGCGCTGCGAATGCGCCCAGACCGCCTGATCGTCGGAGAAGTCCGCGGAGCAGAAGTGTGCTCCCTGCTGAACGCCATGAACACCGGCCACGACGGCGGCGCCTGCACCCTGCACGCGAACTCTCCCGCGGAAGCCCCCGCCCGCCTGGAAGCCTTAGCTGCTCTGGGCGGTCTCCCCAGGGATGCCTTGCACAGCCAACTATCCGCAGCAGTCCGCGTAATCCTCCACATGCGCCGCACAACCGCTGGCCGCCGCCTGACGGAAGTCGCGGTACTGCAGCGGTACCACGGAGAAGTAAAAACCCACCCCATCTGGCGCGACGGTCACTGGACGAGCCGCCGCCCCCTCTTCACCGCCTTGACCACATCGGAGCCAACTCATGACTAGCTCTACGCGCGGCCGCTCGCCGCCAGCGCGCTGCTTCCGCATTCGCGACTTCTGCGCTTGCCAGCTCCCGCGCTCACACCGGGCAACCACTCACCAGCCGACCTTCTCCAACTGATCCCGCGTCTGCCCCGACCGCCCCCCGGCCTGCCCCAACTGGCCCGCACCTGCTCCCAACTGATCCCGCGCCTGTCTCAACCGACCTCGCGCCTGTCCTGCGCAACTACTCACCGGCCGACGTTCCCCAACTGTGCCCGTCCTAATCAACCACTCACCGTTCGACCTTTGCCCCGACTCCGCGGCTAGCCCGCAACACGAGCGCCCCTTCCTCCCTGCCGCCCCCAACTCCGTCCAGAAACAACGCCCCCTGCAATAACCCGCCGCCACCCAACCGCCCCAGCATCGAGGTGCCCCCGTTGATCTCCGCATGGCCGTTCCTCTGCGCAGGCACCGGAATCCTGTGCTGGCCCGCCGTCCCAAGCCGTCTCCTCCCATCACCCCGCCTCCCTTTCCGTCTCCCCATCCCGCCCCGCCGCGCGCTCTGGCTAACCCCAGCCGCCGTCGCCCTGCCACTGGGCGGAATAGGCGCAGCGATAGCCACCGCGCTGCTCACCCTCGCCGTCCGCCAGGAATGGCGCAGCAGAAAGGAAGCCGCCGAAACCCTGACCCGCGCCGAACGCACCTCGACCGTCCTCCGCACGATGGTCTCCGAACTACGAGCCGGTGCCCACCCAGTAATGGCCGCCGAAGCAGCCGCCGACGCCGTCCCCGAACTAGCCTCAGAACTCCACAACCTCGCCACCGCGGCCCGCCTCGACGGAACCCTGGACTCACCCGCGCTCCCCGCGCTCGCCCAATCCTGGAACCTCGCCCGCCGCCACGGCCTGCCCATCGCCGACGCCCTAGACGCCACCCGCCGAGACGTCGACGCCGAAGTCGCCTTCACCCGCCGCCTGCACGCGAGAATGGCCGGACCGCGGATGAGCGCGATAGTCCTGACCGTGCTCCCCGTCGGCTGCCTGGCCATGGGGCAGCTAATCGGTGCCAACCCGCTCGCAGTCCTCACCGAAACCCTTATCGGACAAGCATTCCTGGTCGCAGGCGCAGCTCTGCTGTGGGCAGGCACCGCCTGGTCAAGAACCCTGACCAACCGCAAGGCCACCCCATGACCGCCCTGCCCCTCGCCCTAGTTGCCGCCGCGTTACTGCTCTGGCCAAACACCGCCCCACCCCGGCACCTAGCCCAACCCAGCCGCCCCCACCGCGCCCCGAGACCAGAGGTCTGGCATCCCGCAGCCGCAATCGTCATAGCCCTGTCCGCCACCGTCCTAACCGGAATCCCAGTAGGACTAGCCGCCGGAGCGGGCACCTGGTGGCTTCTCCGTCGATCCCGCCACCCCAAAAACCCAGACGACACCTCAGAACGACTCCGCTCAGCGTCAGTTCTGGACATGCTCGCCGCCTGTCTGCGCGCCGGGATGCCAGTCCCCACCGCCCTGGAAGCGGTAGCGCCCGGCGCACCGCCAGACACCGAAAACGCCCTGCACGCAACAGCAAACCTGCTAGCTCTCGGCGCCGACCCGATCCCCTCCTGGGCACCGACCCGAGCGAGACCAGGCTTCGCCGAACTGGCAGTAGCCGCGACCCGTACCGCGCGGTCCGGAGCAGCACTCGCCTCGACCGCGGCCGACCTGGCCCGTCGCATCCGCGACGGACTGGGCGTCGAAGCCGAAGAACGCGCCGAACGAGCCGGGGTCGCACTGGCCCTGCCAGTCGGTTTGTGCTTCCTGCCAGCGTTCTTCGCCCTCGGCGTGCTGCCGGTAGTGCTCGGCCTCGCCGGGCGAATCGGCGGCCTGCTGTGAACCCGTCAACGAGAGAAAGGACAACCGACCATGTGGTTCCTGCCCGGAGACGAGGGCACCACCACCGCCGAATACGCCATTGGCACGGTAGCCGCGGCGGCGTTCGCCGTCGCGCTCTACGTGCTCCTCAGCGGAGACTCGGTCTCCGCGGCGTTGGCCGGATTGGTGCAAAAAGCCCTCACGGTGGCCACCTGATGGCCAGCCGTCGCCGGGACGGCGGATTCGTCACGGTAGAAGCCGCCCTGTCCTTGGGCGCGCTGACCGCCGTGCTGGCGATCTTGCTAGCGGGCACCGGCGCGATCGCCGGACACCTCCGATGCCTGGACGCCGCCCGCGAAGCCGCCCGCCTCACCGCGGCCGGACAGCCAGGAGCCGCCGACGCAGTGGTCCAAACCATTGCCCCGAATGGCGCGCACCTCACCATCCACCGCACCGGCGACGGCCTCACCGCCGAAGTAACTACTGACGCACTGGCAGCTCTTCACCTGAGCGCGACCGCCTACGCCATCGTCGAACCAGGCCCATCCTCATGACCCAAGAACGCCGTGGCGACGCCGGCGTCGCCACCATCTGGACCGCCCTGGCCGCAGCCACCCTGATCACCCTGACAGTCCTGGTGTGGTGGCTGGCGGCGGCCATCACCGCCCGCCACCGCACCGAAGCCGCCGCCGACCTGGGCGCACTGGCCGCGGCCGCGCACGCCGCCGCCGGGCCGACCACCGCCTGCGCCCGGGCCCAGGAAGTCGCCGACCACGAGCGCGCCGTGCTGACAAGCTGCCGCTGGCACAACCGCGACGCTTACATCGAGGTCCGCGCCACGACCGCTCCGATCCCCGGCCTGCCCGCCCCCACCGCAAAAGCCCGCGCCGGCCCAGTAGACGAACCTCCCTGACCGACAACCACTCCGAGCAGCCCGGGGAGCCGGCGGCCGCTTAGCGGAGGTGGGCCGACACCTGCGACTGGTGTCCCCGCACGCTCGGCGGCCGGTCGGCGGGCTCACGCGAGCGCTGCCGGACTGACAGCGAAATGCGCGGCCAGTCCGGCACCTGGCCCGCCAGCGCCATGGCTGGCCGCGCGGCCGGTCGCCAGTCTGCCAACCAGCCGCCAGCCCGCCGCCCAGCCCTCCACCGGTCCGCCGACTGGCAGCCGGCCAGTCGCCAGCCCGCCGCCCAGCCACCAGCCCGCCGACCGGCCGCCCAGCCACCAGTCCGCTGCCAGCCGACCATCCCGCCGCCGGCCTGCCGCCCAGTCGCGCGAACCACTCCCGTACCGGCCTCGCCCGCCCCAACCGAAGGGAGTTGCAACCTGCCAACCGCCCCCGCACGCCCCGCGCGGCCCCGCCTGCACCGTCACCGTGGGCCTCCGCCGGAGGCCTTCCGGTCACCCGCCGGAACCGCTCATCGGCGGCGCGACGGACCGGTGACCAGTCCCCGGGTCACCCCGTCCGTCCGGACTTTTCCGGCGCCGGCGACGAGTGGCGAACGCCACGAGCAGCGGTCGCTGGCGGACGCCGAGCGGTTGAATCCCCAGGTCAGCGCACTGCTCGACGGGATGCGTCAGCACACCTGCGGAAAGGCGAGAAAGTGTCGAATCCCGTGGTGGGCACGTTCTCGCGGGACCGGCGGCGGGGTCAGCGGCCGGTGATCGGTGCGTTGTTATCGGCCGGACAGTGGGCTACTGGGCGTTCATCGCTCGGTAACGGCCGGTTGTCGCGCGGAGTCTTCCCCGCAATGTGCAACTTGCCGTTTAGTGAGACATGCGCCACCACGGCCCCGACCCGGACGGCGCGAAAACCGGACCTCGAAGGCAGGAAAGCAATGTTGGACGCGAATTGGCCGGACAGCTGGCGGAACGCCTTCCGCATCGAACTGCGTGCGGAGGCGATCGGCCTCGCCTGGCGCGGCTGGCCGGTCCTTCCGGGGGCGACCCCGGAACCGATCACCGCGGAGGGGGACGACCTGACCTGGCGCCGGCCGGTGCCGGTGCGCGACGAGTGGCGTGAGCTGGTCGGCTCGCACGCCCACGAGGTCGCCAGCTGGTTCTCCGACCGCACCCACAGCCTGCTCGTGGCGACCGGCACCGTGCTTGACGCGGTCGAGGTCGACCAGGAACTGGGCAAGCGCGCCGCGCGGCTGCTGCGGTCCATCGGGCACCCGGCCCCGATCGTCGCGATGCCGAACGGCCGGTGGCTGTTCCTCACCTCGCCCTCCGAGCACCTCCCGGCCGAACTCGCCGACCAGATTTCCGTGCAGTGGCACGGCAAGGACAGCTACATCCCGCTGCCCCCGTCGCCGTTCCAGCACGGTGTCGTGCACTGGCGCGTGAAGCCCGAGGTGTGCGGCTGGCAGCTGCCGCCCGCCGCCGAGGTGCAGGACGTGCTGGTCCGCGCTCTCGCCGACGAGCACGCCCCGATGCTGGTCGAGAGCACCGCCGCCTGATCCGGTTCAACCCCGGCAGGCAGCACGCGACAACCGAAGACAGTCTTCACGTTCCACCGTGGCCGCACTGTTCCCCGTGCTGACGCAACGCCCCGAGCACGGATCCCAGCACGGCCACCGCCCCTGCCTTGTCCAGCGGATCGTTGCCGTTCCCGCACTTCGGCGACTGGACGCAGGACGGGCAGCCCGTCGGGCACTCGCAGGAGACGATCGCCTCCCGCGTAGCGGCCAGCCACGGGACAATCGCGGCATAACCGCGGTCGGCAAACCCCGCACCCCCGGGATGCCCATCGTGCACGAACACCGTCGCCTCCCCGGTGTCCTCGTGCCACGCGGTAGACACCCCGCCGATGTCCCAGCGGTCGCACGTAGCGAACAGCGGTAGCAGGCCGATCGCCGCGTGCTCGGCGGCATGCAGGGCACCGGGGACGCGCGCCGGAAGCAAACCGGCGCCCCCCGGTGCTCTGCCAGCACCCCCGGTCCCCACCGGTCCCACCGCACCACCGATCTCGACCTCGGCACCGGGCCCCCGCCCACCCGCCGGTTGCCCCGAAACTTCGCCGGTTACCCCGACAACCGACGAGGCGCCCCCGGTCCCCACCGGTTCTCCATCCGCCCGACGGGCCGCTGACCCCGCAGCGGCCCCGCCGTTCTCCGCGGCGGTTGGCTCTGTGCTTCCGGTCCCCGCTGGTTCGCCAACCGCACGGCTGGCCGCCGACGCCTCAGTGGTCCCGTCGTTCTCCGCAGCAGTCGGCGATGTGCTTCCGGTCCCCACTGGTTCGCCAACCGCACGGCTGGCCGCCGACGCCTCAGTGGTCCCGCCGTTCTCCGCGGCGGTTGGCGACTTGCTTCCGGTCCCCACCGGCTCATCAGTCGCCCGGCTGGCCGCTCTCCCCGCAGCGGCCCCGTCGTTCTCCGCGGCGGTCGGTGACACGCTTCCGATCCCCGCTGGTTCGCCACCCGCACCACTGATCGATGACGCCGTGGCGGCCCCGCCGGTTTCCGCGGAGTCCGGCGAACTCCCGGTCCCCGCCGGCTCTCCCGCTCCCCCGCCGCTCGTTGGGCCCGCGCCGATTCGGCTGGGATTCCCGATGGCTGGTGACGTGTACTCGGTTCCCGCCGACTCGCCGCCCGCCCCATCGGTCGCCGACCCGGCAGCGACTCTGCCGAGATCCCCAGCGGTCCGCGAGCCCACCGAACCCCGGCCAACCCCAGGCGGAGATTCCAGCAGCTCACCCGAAACCGTGTACCAAACCGCCCTCGTGTGGAGGCTCTGCTCCGGCAGGTCGAGCGGCGTATGGTCCAGCACCTCGCCCGACGGCCGCCGTCGCAGATATCCCACTACCTGCGACGTCACCGCGACCTCGCCCAGGCACACCGTCACCCCGTCGTGGCGGCATTGTTCTTCCGTCGACAGCACCGAAATGTCCACGATCTCGCGCGGCGAAGTCGTCCAGTCCGGATCCTCCGCGTGCACCAGCGCGAGACCCGTCTCCAGATCCAGCTCATCGACGACGTACGACGAACCCTGGTGCAAATACACCGCACCCGGATGGACCGAGTAGCAAACCGAGCCGGGGTCGACGGTGCCCAGCATTCGGCCCGAGTCCGCTTCCACTACCGCGATCTGGTCGCCGCCCGAGCCGCGGATGCCGACTTCGCCGTGCGGGCGGTCGCGCGAAGTCCAGTACCAGCCGCTCGACCGGCGGCGCAGCAGCTTCTCCGACGCCAGATCCGCCAGCACCGCCCGGGCCGCGTCGCCGCCGAAGGTTTCCAGTTCTGGTTCGGTGAGCGGCAACTCCGCGACGGCGCACGCGAGCTGCGGGCCCAGCACGTACGGGTTCGTCGGGTCCAGCACCGCCGTCTCCACCGGGCGTTCCAGCAACGCGGCCGGATGGTGCACCAGGTACGTGTCGAGCGGATCATCCCGCGCGACGAACACCACCAAGGCTTCATCGCCCGAACGCCCGGCGCGGCCGGATTGCTGCCAGAAAGACGCGAGAGTTCCGGGATAACCCGCCAGGACCACGGCGTCCAGTCCGGCGATGTCGACGCCCAGCTCCAACGCATTCGTGGTCGCGACACCTAGCAGGCGACCAGAGAGCAGGGCTTGCTCTAGCGCCCGACGCTCCTCAGGGAGATAGCCGGACCGGTACGCGGCAACGGTATCCGCCAACCGAGGGTCCACTTCGGACAGCAGGCGGCGGGTGCCAAGCGCGGTCAGCTCGGCTCCGCGGCGGGAGCGGACGAAAGCCAGCGATCGCGCGCCTTCGACCACCAGCTCGGTGAGAATCCGCGCGGTCTCGACCCCGGCCGGACGGCGGACGGGCGCGCCGTTCTCCCCAGTCAGTTCGTCCAGCAGCGGCGGCTCCCACAGCGCGACCGTGCGCGCCCCGCGCGGCGATGCGTCATCGGTGACCGCGGAACACTCGACCCCGGTGAGGCGCGTGGCGAATGAGGCAGGCGAAGCGGTGGTCGCCGAAGCCAGCACGAACACCGGCGACGCGCCGTAGTGCTCCGCCACCCGGCGCAGGCGGCGCAGCAACAGCGCGACGTGCGAGCCGAAGACGCCGCGATAGCTGTGGCATTCGTCGACCACCACATACCGCAGCCGGCGGAAGAACTGCGTCCATCGGGAGTGCGCCGAAAGGATGCCGCGGTGCAGCATGTCGGGGTTGCTGAACACCCAGTTCGCGTGTGCGCGGACCCAGTCGCGCTCTGTCATCGGGGTGTCCCCGTCGAACGCCGCCGCGCGCACGCCCGCGACGTCCAAAGTGGACACCGCGCGCAGCTGATCAGCGCCGAGCGCCTTCGTCGGCGAGAGGTACAGCGCGGTCGCCCGCCCGTCCGCGGCCAGCGCGCTGAGCACCGGCAGCTGATACGCCAGCGACTTCCCGGACGCGGTGCCGGTGGACACCACGACATGCGTGCCCGAATGCGCCAGCGAAGCCGCCTCGGCCTGGTGCCGCCACGGTTTTTCCACTCCGGCCGCGCCGAACGCGGCCACGACCGACGGCTCCGCCCACTCCGGCCACGGCTCGTGCCGGGCCGCGCGTTCCGGCAGCCGGGACACGTGCGTCACCGGATTCTCGTGCGCCGGGATCCCCGCTGTGACCCGGTCCAGCAGCCTCCGTCCTCGCTCTCCCACCACGTGCCGAAGCTTCGCACAGGGCACCGACAAAACCTGGCCGAGATCGATCCAGTGACCAATCACACAAGGTTACCGAACGTGCTGTGACCGGGACGCATTGCGGACGCGCAGATCACTACCAATACACTCCCTCGATCCACACCCACTGTGGCGAGCGTCATGTGAGACGTGCATTGCTTGCACGGCTAGCGTGTCCTTCGGCACAGATCCCCGCCAGTGCAGGCGCGCCGGGTACGACGGGCCCGCGCTGGCCAGACGGCGTTCCCAGGAGGACGAATGTCCCGGCAGTTCCTCGCGGAGGGCGGCATCACGCTCACCGGGGGTGGCTACACCATCGTCGGTGTGGTCGCCGTGGTCGCCCTTGTCGCACTGGCTATCGGTTACGTGCTGCTCAAGGAGGTGCTGGCCGCGGGCCAGGGCACCGCCAAGATGCAGGACATCGCGAAGGCAGTGCAGGAAGGTGCGGCCGCATACCTGAAGCGGCAGCGCAACACCCTCGCCATCTTCGGCGTGATCGTGTTCCTGCTCCTGTTCGCGCTTCCCGCGGACGACTGGAGCGAACGGATCGGCCGGTCGATCTTCTTCCTCGTCGGGGCGGTGTTCTCGTTCACCATCGGCTACCTCGGCATGTGGCTGGCCACGCAGGCGAACCTGCGCGTGGCCGCCGCGTCGCGCGAGGAAGGCGGCCGCGAGAAGGCGATGCGCGTGGCGTTCCGCACCGGCGGCGTGGTCGGCATGATCACCGTCGGGCTCGGCCTTTTCGGCGCGGCGATCGTGGTGCTCGTCTACACCGGCCAGGCACCGAAGGTGTTGGAGGGCTTCGGTTTCGGCGCGGCGCTGATCGCCATGTTCATGCGAGTCGGCGGCGGCATCTTCACGAAGGCCGCCGACGTCGGCGCTGACCTGGTCGGCAAGGTCGAGCAGGGTATCCCCGAGGACGACCCGCGCAACGCCGCGACGATCGCGGACAACGTCGGCGACAACGTGGGCGACTGCGCCGGCATGGCCGCGGACCTCTTCGAGTCCTACGCGGTGATGCTCGTGGCCGCGCTGATCCTCGGCAGCTCCGCGTTCGGCGCGCACGGCCTGATCTTCCCGCTGATCGTGCCCGCCATCGGCGTGATCACCGCGGTGATCGGCGTCTACATCACGAAGGCGCGCGCGGGCGAGGGCGGTCTGGTCACGATCAACCGCTCGTTCTACATCTCCGCGGTCATTTCCGCGGTGCTGTCGGCGGTCGCCGCGTTCATCTACCTGCCGAGCAGCTTCGCCGATTTCGGCGAGGGCTTCGCGCACAACACCGGCAACCCGGCGGTGATCGCGACGGTCGCGGTGATCATCGGCATCGTGCTCGCCGCGCTGATCCTGCGCATCACCGGCTACTACACCGGCACCGAGCACAAGCCGGTGAAGGACGTCGGCAAGACGTCGGAAACCGGTGCGGCGACGGTGATCCTGTCCGGTATCTCGGTCGGGTTCGAGTCCGCCGTGTACACCGCGCTGGTGATCGCCGCCGCGGTGTTCGGCGCGTTCCTGCTCGGCGGCGGCGTCGCGCTGTTCGCGGTGGCGCTGGCCGGCACCGGCCTGCTGACCACCGTCGGCGTCATCGTCGCGATGGACACCTTCGGCCCGGTTTCGGACAACGCGCAGGGCATCGCCGAGATGTCCGGCGACGTGGACGAGAAGGCCGCGCAGATCCTCACCGAGCTGGACGCGGTCGGCAACACCACCAAGGCCATCACCAAGGGCATCGCGATCGCCACCGCGGTGCTCGCGGCGACCGCGCTGTTCGGGTCCTACTCGGACGCGATCTCGAAGGCCGTCGGCAGCACGGGTTCGTTCGTCGCGAACATCGTCAGCCCGGAGACCCTGGTCGGCGTGATCGTCGGCGCGGCCGTGGTGTTCCTCTTCTCCGGTCTCGCGGTCAACGCGGTCTCGCGCGCCGCGGGCGCGGTGGTGTACGAGGTGCGCCGCCAGTTCCGGGAGATCCCGGGGATCATGGAGGGCACCACGCGGCCCGAGTACGGCCGGGTCGTCGACATCGTCACCCGCGATTCGCTGCGGGAGCTGGCGACGCCGGGTCTGCTGGCCGTTTTCGCGCCGATCGCGGTCGGTTTCGGCCTCGGCACCGGTGCGCTCGCCGGGTACCTGGCCGGCGCGATCGCGACCGGCACGCTGATGGCGATCTTCCTCGCCAACTCCGGTGGCGCGTGGGACAACGCCAAGAAGCTCGTCGAGGACGGCAACCACGGCGGCAAGGGTTCCGACGCGCACGAGGCGACGATCATCGGCGACACCGTCGGCGACCCGTTCAAGGACACCGCCGGTCCCGCGATCAACCCGCTGATCAAGGTCATGAACCTGGTCTCGGTGCTGATCGCGCCCGCGGTGGTCACGCTGACGCTCGGCGGCGGCGCGGACACCACGTGGCGGATCGTGATCGCGGTGGTCGCGGTCGCGGTGATCGTCGCGGCGATCGTCGTGTCCAAGCGGCGCGGCAGTGTCATGGCGGAGACTCCGGCGGAGGCGAAAGCCTGACGCGTTGCTCCATTCGGGCCCGGTACGCCTCGTGCGTGCCGGGCCCTTTCGCGTCCGGAAGACGGGGCGAGTTGCGGACTACCGGCGGGTCGGTACCGTGCGGAGGACACGGATTTCGAGGGACGGGAGTGGTGCGAGTGCGGCCGCGGTGGACCGGTTTAGCCGCGCTGGCAACAGGAATCGGCATCGGGTTGACGGGTTGCGGGCAACCGCCGCCGCCGGCTGAGCAGGTCTCCTCCGGCGGGCACGCGGAGGCGGCGAGCCAGGTCGATCCGGCCGCGAAGTGGGCCGACGGATACTGCGGCGCGGTCACGCATCTGGTTCGTGCTTTGGCGAATCTGCCCTCGATCGACCCGAGTTCGTCGGCGCAGGCCACGCGCACGTCCAGCGATCTCCTGGCGTCAGTCGCCACCGGCATCGACCAGACCGTGTCCGGACTGCACCGGGTCGGCCCCGCGCCGTTGCCCGGCGGCGAACCGGCGCGCACCGCTTTGCTCGGTCAATTCACCTCGGTGCGGCAGCAGGCCGACGAGGTGCGCGGCAAACTCGAGGCGGCCGCCGATCCCGACGCGGTGAAGGCAGCGCTGGACGACGCGAAGTCGGCTATCGACCAGATTTCCCGCCTCGACGTCCTCAAGGGCTTGGACGCGACACCAGCCCTGTCCGCGGCGGGCAAGCGCGCGGCGGGCTGTCAGCAATTGGTGGTGCCGCCCGCGCCGCGCTGAACAGGATCGAGTGCCCGCCGAAGGGCGACGGCCCGCTCCGCGTCGTGGTGTTCGACGACGGCCAGGTAGTGCTGAAGCAGGACCTGCCGAGACCGTTCGAGCTCATCCAAGCCGACCGACGCCGCCCGGCCGTCCCGCAACGTCTCCAGCACCGGCGCGGGCAGCTGGTCGACTTCACGTCCGTGCCAAGGATTCAAGCCGTGCCGCAGGCATTCCAGCGCGATGATCTGGGTGCGTAGGTCGTCGAGCATCAGGACGGCCTGCCACGTCCGACCTCGGGCGATGGCCGAGCGGGCATGCAGCGCGTACAGCCACGCCATGCCGATCACCTGCTCGCTGCCCGGTTTTGGGGCTCTGGTCGGTTCGTTGGCCTGACCGAAAACGAGCTGGAAGCTGTCCTCGGTGGCGCGGAAGAGCTCGTGCGGCCAGAACGACACATCGACCTGAAGCGAGGAGCCGAGGAGGAAGACTCGGTAGCGAACTCCCTCGCGTGAGATGACGTCGAGGGTGTCGGCGACTCCGAACTTCTCGTCGAGCGAGCGCGTCCAGCGCGCGACTACCGCGGCTTCGTTCGCGTTCTCCGCGAGCTGGAGGACGAGATCGATGTCCGACCATCGGTCCTCGGTTCCGCGAGCGGTCGAACCGACCAGGGCGGCTCCGGCGATGTCGACGTCCTGGCGGGCCGAGGCGATCAGCTCGTCGCGGATCTGGACGCGTTCGGCGACCTTGAACAAGCTCCCTCCCAGGCCGGTATTGCCATACCGGTATTAGTATACCGGCACTGGCGCTTCAGGCTGCAATCAATGACGCAGGCATCCCCTCGACAGCGCCGATCGCGCAGCCGCAGCCGTGCTGGTCGCGGTCTCTGCGCTGATCAGCGCGGCTGTAGCGTCGACGGACTTCTGCACCCCGCCGGTTTCCTGCCTGCGGGGAAGCCTGGCGACCTGATCCGTACCGAACCCTCGCCTCTGGGCCGCTCGCGCCGACGGTAGCTTGGCGCGGCCCGGGACCGCGTCCGCTGGTCTCCCTCGCGGTCGGCACGCACGGGCAGGGCGACCAGTGCGCGCCGTCGAAGCTGCTCAACACACCCGTGCACTACCGCCCGCCCTTCGATCTCATGGCGGGCTACGAAGTCGCTGCCATGGCCAGCCTGCTCATCCGCGGCTACGCGGTCATCGACGCCGCCCGCGCCGCTCAGCGGCTGCCGGGCACTCCGGCCCCGAGCGGCCCGGTCGCCTTCTGGGGCTACTCCCAGGGCGGCGGCGCAGCGGGCGGCGCGGCCGAAGCGGCGCGTGCCTACGCTCCCGAACTCGATCTCCGCGGGTCCTATGTGGGCGCTGCTCCCACTGATCTCGCGGCACTCTCCGACAAGCTCTCCGACACCCTGCTGTCCGGC
Source organism: Amycolatopsis sp. NPDC059235 (assembly GCF_042754125.1). Lineage (NCBI taxonomy): Bacteria > Bacillati > Actinomycetota > Actinomycetes > Pseudonocardiales > Pseudonocardiaceae > Amycolatopsis > Amycolatopsis sp. NPDC059235. Next base: position 7,785 of record NZ_JBHZAG010000058.1, on the reverse strand, counting down.
GTTCTCGGCTACTACCTCAACGGGATCATCGCCGCCTATCCGCACACCGCGCCGGTCATCCAGGCCGGACTCAACGACGCGGGGAAAGCCATGCTGCAGAAGGTTTCCGGGCAATGCGTCGTGGAAACCGCGCTCGACTACGGTTACCGCCGCTCCGGCGACTTCACCGCCCGCGGCGAGTCGATTATCGCGATGCTCAACGCGAATCCCGAAACTCGCGCCATCCTCGCGTCCCATCGGCTCGGTGCCATCTCGCCGTCCGCGCCGGTGCTCATGTCCACTGGCGACAACGACGACATCGTCCCCGCGCCAGCCGTACGCACCACTGCCGCCGACTGGTGCCGTCGCGGCGCGACTGTGCAAGTCGACGACATCCGGCTCCCTTCGGTCCTGCCCGGCACCGCGCTCGGCCACATCGCCAACTACGCCGTCGCCACGCCCACCGCGCTCGACTGGCTTGCCGGGCGCTTCGCCGGAAGCCCCGCTCCCAGCACCTGCTGACCGATCGGGGAAAACCTGAGCGTGACCCTCGCGTTCAATCGAACTTGTGTTCTATCATCGGCGGCGTGGATCGGACGATCTCGCTGTTTTCGGCGGAGGCGACCGGCCCAGGCCTGCCAGACCTGGCCGGGCTGTTGTGCTGCCAAGGACAGATCACCGGGTTCGGCCGCACGGCGGCGCGGCTGTCGGTGCTGGTCGAGGAGTCGTGGCGGGCTCGGGTGCTGGCGAGGGAATGCCGCGGCCGGGGCGCGGACGCGCAGGTCGCGGTGGCCGAATGCGGCAGATCGCAGGTGCGCACGTCGTTCCGGGTCGATCTGCTCGGGTTCGCCGAGCAATGGCTGCGGCCGGGGCACACCGGTCCGGTGGAGGACGATTCGGGCAAGGCGGTGCCGGGCGGCTTCCGGCTGAGCGGCGCGATGCTGCGGATGTGGGCGCTCGCGGCAGGCCGTCCCGAACCCGGCGGCTACCTGCTGGGCGTCGATCCGCTGGCCCCGGGGATGCACGAGGAATTGCTGACCGCGCTCGCGGCGCTGGGCGTCCAGGCGCGGCTGCTCGGGCCGAAGGCGGAGCTGCCCGCGGTGCGGGTGAGCGGGCGACGGAAGCTGGCCGGACTGCTGGAGCTGATCGGCGAACCGCCCGCTGGGGCGGAGTCGGTCTGGCCGGAGCTGCCACCGGCCGGGGAGCGCCGCGAACGGACGCCAGACGGGCCGCGTCGAGGGGCTCCGGCGGAGAGCCCCGCACAGTATTTACTGGAGGCTGTCGGGTAGCTGCGCACAAGAAAAGGCCCCCGTCGCTCAGCGAAGCGACGAGGGACCTTTCCGGTGGGGAAGTCTTACGGTTTCGGCAGGGTGCAGCCTTGCTGGTTGAGGTCGATCTCGTTGGCCGGGGTCAGGCAGGCCGGAATGCCGTAGGTCTCCTGGCCGTACTTGTAGTTCGGCCGCACGGTCGTGTTGCCGGCTTCGTCGACCTCGCACGGGTTGTTCAGCGTGCAGCTCTCGCCGTTGTCGTTGGACGTGTTGTTCACGCCGATGACCTTGCCGGTGGTGCGGTCGACGACCGGCGAACCCGACGTGCCGCCGATGGTCGCGCAGCCCGGCACGTAGCGGATCGAGTCCTTCCAGACCCAGTTGTTCTCGTGCAGTTCGTGCACGAAACCGTCGATCGAGCAGGAGTAGATCTGCTTCCAGTACCCGGACACCACGTCGATCGGCGTGCCCGCCTGCGGGTGGCTGTTGACCAGCTCGAGCGGCGGCACGTTGTACTTCTGCTGGATGTCGGCGTAGGTGTCGGACAGCTGGTACAGCGAGATGTCGGTGTCGGTCATCGTCGCGTAGACGACCTTGGTCGCGGTCACGGTGCCCACCGAGCTCTGCCCGTCCGGCGAGAGGAGGTCGAACGACCGGTTCGAGGCCTGTCCGACGATCACCTGGCCCGGATCGGGCATGCCTTCCTCGAGGCAGTGGCCGTTCGACAGCACCATCGCGGGCGCGTCCATCGGCGTGGCGGCCGGTTTCACGACTGAACCGGAGCAGTTGGACAGCGCCACGGCGCCGGTGAACGTGGTGGTCGCCGCACTTGCTTCGGGGGCGGTGACCAGCGCGAATGTCGCCGTGACGGCGATCGCGACGCCAACCAGTCGGCGGATCATGGTGGGTTCCTTTCGGCTGGGGGGAGGAATAAGTGAACCGTCGACTTACTTGGACCCGCCACCGTCTAACGGAGGGTATCGGTGGTATGACCAGTTACCCTGCACGGCACGTGTCCGACATCACGTGCTAGGTGTGGAGGAGAAACATCGCCGAGGTCAGCGGCGATCCGACGGGCAAGGGCCCGGCGGCTCGACAGGGCACCTCGACGCTGCGCGGACACCGGGGACGTGCACACTGACAGGTCGAGACGCGGGCGCAGTACCCCTCTGGTGCAGGGGTGAGAGCGCCGCTGCGGCGGCGCGGAGATGAGTGGAGAGCAGGGCAGCGTGGCAGGAACACGGACCAAGAAGAGCGGTACCGGGGGCAGCGGTGCCGATCGACGGCGGCTGGTGATCGTCGAGTCGCCAACCAAGGCCCGCAAGATCGCCCCCTATCTCGGCGGCAACTACGTCGTCGAGTCCTCCGTCGGGCACATCCGGGACCTGCCCCGCGGCGCCGCCGACGTCCCCGCGCAGTACAAGGGCGAGTCGTGGGCGCGGCTCGGGGTCGACATCGACAACGACTTCAAGCCGCTGTACATCGTCACCCCGGACAAGAAGTCCAAGGTCACCGAGCTGAAGGGGCTGCTGAAGGACGTCGACGAGCTCTACCTCGCGACGGACCCCGACCGCGAGGGCGAGGCCATCGCGTGGCACCTGCTGGAGACCTTGAAGCCCAAGGTCCCGGTGCGCCGGATGGTCTTCCACGAGGTCACCGAGCAGGCCATCCAGGCGGCCGCCGCGGCCACCCGCGAGCTGGACGCCGACCTCGTCGACGCGCAGGAGACCCGCCGCATCCTCGACCGGCTGTACGGCTACGAGGTCTCGCCGGTGCTGTGGAAGAAGGTCATGCCGAAGCTCTCGGCAGGCCGCGTGCAGTCCGTGGCGACGCGGATCGTCGTGGAGCGCGAGCGCGAGCGGATGCGCTTCACCTCGGCGTCGTACTGGGACATCTCGGCGACCATGGACGCCGGTGCGGACGCTTCGCCGCGTACGTTCCCCTCGCGCCTCGTCGCGGTCGACGGCTCGCGCCTCGCGACGGGTCGCGACTTCGACTCCAACGGTCAGCTCAAGGGCAACGCCGCGGACATCCGCGTGCTCGGCGAGTCCGACGCGCGGGCGCTGGCTCAGGCGTTGAACGGGCGTGACTTCAAGGTCGCGAGCGTCGAAGAGAAGCCGTACACGCGGAAGCCGTACGCGCCGTTCATGACGTCGACGCTGCAGCAGGAGGCGGGCCGCAAGCTGCGCTTCACCTCCGAGCGCACGATGCGAGTCGCGCAGAAGCTGTACGAGAACGGTTACATCACCTATATGCGTACCGACTCCACGACGCTGTCGGAGTCGGCGATCACGGCCGCGCGCAGCCAGGCAACGCAGCTGTACGGCAAGGAGTACGTCTCGCCGTCGCCGCGCCAGTACACGCGCAAGGTCAAGAACGCGCAGGAAGCGCACGAGGCGATCCGTCCGTCGGGCGAGGTCTTCCGTACGCCGGGGCAGGTCGCGAAAGAGCTGGACACCGACGAGTTCCGGCTCTACGAGATGATCTGGCAGCGCACCATCGCGTCGCAGATGGCGGACGCGAAGGGCACCACGATGTCGGTGCGCATCGTCGGCACCGCGGCGACCGGCGAGGAGTGCACCTTCGCCTCTTCGGGTCGCACGATCACCTTCGCGGGCTTCCTGAAGGCGTACGTCGAGGCAGTCGACAGCGAGGCCGGCGGCGAGGCCGACGACAAGCAGAGCCGGCTTCCGGTGCTGGTCAAGGACCAGGGCCTGACCGCGCCCGAGCTGTCCGCGGACGGCCACTCCACGTCGCCGCCCGCGCGCTACTCCGAGCCGAGCCTGGTCAGCAAGCTGGAAGAGCTGGGCATCGGCCGCCCGTCGACCTACGCGTCGATCATCAAGACCATCCAGGACCGCGGCTACGTCTGGAAGAAGGGCTCCGCCCTTGTCCCGTCGTGGGTCGCGTTCGCGGTGATCGGCTTGCTGGAGCGGCACTTCGAACGGCTGGTGGACTACAACTTCACCGCCGGTCTCGAGGACGAGCTGGACCGCATCGCCAGCGGCGACGAGCACCGCGTCGAATGGCTGTCGAAGTTCTACTTCGGCGGCGACTTCGGCGTCGAGGGCTCGGTCGGCCGGCTGGGCGGGCTGAAGAAGCTGGTCGACGGCAGCGTCGAGGGCATCGACGCGCGCGAGATCAACTCGATCCCGATGTTCAGCGACGCCGAAGGCCACCAGGTCGTGGTGCGCGTCGGCCGGTACGGCCCGTATCTGGAGCGCGAGGTCAACGGCGAGTCGCAGCGCGCGAACCTGCCCGAAGACCTGCCGCCGGACGAGCTGACCGCGGAGATCGCGGAGAAGCTCTTCGCGACGCCGCAGGAAGGCCGGGTGCTGGGCACCGACCCGGTCAGCGGACACGAGATCGTGGCGAAGGAAGGCCGCTTCGGCCCGTACGTCACGGAGCTGCTGCCTGAGCCGGAGCTGCCCGAGGACGCCACCGCGGCGCAGAAGAAGGCCGCGAAGGCGAAGCTGCCGAAGCCGCGTACGGGCTCGCTGTTCAAGTCGATGTCGGTCGAGACGATCACGCTCGACGACGCGCTGAAGCTGCTGTCGCTGCCGCGCGTCGTGGGCAAGGACCCAGAGTCGGGCGACGAGATCACCGCGCAGAACGGGCGCTACGGGCCGTACCTGAAGAAGGGCACGGACTCGCGGTCGATCCAGACCGAGGACCAGCTGTTCTCGATCACGCTGGAAGAGGCGCTGAAGATCTATTCGGAGCCGAAGCAGCGCGGCCGGTCGGCTACCGCGCGTCCGCCGCTGAAGGAACTCGGCGACGACCCGGTGTCGGGCAAGCCGATGGTGGTCAAGGACGGCCGCTTCGGCCCGTACGTGACCGACGGCGAGTACAACGCGACATTGCGGAAGTCCGACAGCATCGAGGAACTCACCGCGGAGCGCGGGGCCGAACTGCTGGCGGAGAAGCGCGCGAAGGGTCCGGCTCCGAAGAAGCGGACCACGACGCGCAAGGCGCCGGCGAAGTCCACCGCGGCGAAGTCGACCACGACCAAGTCGGCGGCGGCGAAGTCGACGACTGCGAAGAAGGCTCCGGCCAAGCGGAGCAGTACGGCGACGAAGTCGAAGTAACGAGGATCTGAAGGGCCACCTGGAAAACTCCGGGTGGCCCTTTCTCGTGTCAGGGGGACGGATGGGGGAGACACGGTTGGGGGAGACACAGCGCGCTCGCGCCGCGGTTTCCGTGGTTTTCGCGGTGTGTGGTGCGGCATTCGCTTCGTGGGCGGCTCGAGTGCCTGCGGTGCAAGCGAAACTCGGACTCAGCGCCGGAGAACTCGGGATCGGGCTGTTCGGGCTTGCTGCGGGTTCGGTCGTCGCGTTGCTGGCCGCGGGACCGTTGATCACGAAGATCGGCAGCCGGCGCGGGGTGCTGTGCGGGGCTGCCGTGCTGTGCGGAGGACTGCCGCTCGTCGCCTTCGCGCCGGACGTGCCGCTGTTCGTCGCCGCGCTGGTGGTGCTCGGGGTGGGCAACAGCCTGCTGGATGTGTCGATGAACGCGCACGCCGCGCGCGTCGAAGAGGCTTACGGGCGACCGATTTTCGCCGGGTTCCACGCTTTCTGGAACATCGGCGGGCTGGCTGGCTCGGGTGTCGCGGCGCTGATGGAGCTGTGGCGCGTGCCGATCGAAGCGCACTTCACTGCCGCTGGCGTGGTGCTTCTGGTGCTCGCGATCTTCGCTGCTTCGCAATTCCTGCCGGGCGCTGACCGCGGACAGGGTGAAGCGGCGTTTGCCTTGCCCAGCAAGGCATTGATCCCATTGGGCGTGATCGCGTTCTGCGGTTTCGTCGCGGAAGGCACGGTGAACGACTGGAGTGCGGTGTACCTCCGCGAGGTCACCACGGCGAGCGCGGCCGTCGCGTCGTTGGGTTACTTCGCGTTCTCGATCACGATGATCGCGGTGCGCACGGTGGCGGACCGGGTCGTCGAGCGCGTTGGTGCGGTGCTGTTCATGCGGGTCGCGACCGCGGTGACGGTCGCCGGGTTCGTGCTGGTGGTCGCGGTTCCGGTGCCGGTGGTCTCGGTGATCGGGTTCGCCGTGGTCGGGCTTGGGGTGTCCGGGATGGTGCCGCTCGCGTGGAGCGCGGCCGGACGCAAGCAGCCGGAGGTGCCGGGCCGGGCGATCGCGGCTGTCGCGGCGTGCGGGTATCTCGGGTTCCTCGCCGGTCCGGTGCTGGTCAGCGGCCTGAGCGGCGGGATCGGCCTGCACTGGGCGCTCGCGGTGGTCGGCGCTCTCGTGGTGGCGGTCGGCTTCCTGGCCCCGACGATGCGTGCCGGCGATCCGGTTTCGCGGCGCTGACCGACCGCTCGGCGCACGGATGGGTTGACTCGAACAAAAGTTCGAGAAATTGTCGGTACCAGGGTGTTCAATGACGGGGTGAGCAGTTCAGCACCCGTCGTCTTCGACGTCATCGACGAGGTCATCGGACCGCTGCGGGCTGAGATGCCGCAGCGGCCTTCGGTGATGGAGTTCTACGACCCGCATTTCGAGGTGCCGCCCGTGCTGGCCGAGGAGGAGCCCGCCGGAGCGGCTTCGGGACTGAGCCTCGCCGAGGAGGTCCGGCAGTCGTTCGGGCCGATGCTCGGCGCCGGGCTGGCCGAGGAGGTGGAGCAGTACACGCGGTTCGTCGCCGGGATGGCCGCGCTCGGGCTCGCCGCCGACGGCGAGGTGACCGCCGAGGCGGTCGAGCTGTACCGAGTGCTGCGCGGAGGGTTCATCCGGGGAGTGGTCACCGGGGTGTTCCCGGCGAGCGAGGAGCCGTGGGAGGTGCGGTTCTTCGGAGACGAGGACTTCACCACGGTGATGAGCAAACTGGGCCGCCGGGCGCGGCTGCGGTCCGGAATGCTCAGCGCACTGCCCGGATGGGTGTTCGACGGCCTGCCGGACCGGCCGCCTGGTCCGGGCCCCGCGGTGCGTATTGAGACTGATGACAGCGGCCTGATCCCTCGGGCGGCGTGGGGGGATCTGGATGTGATCCGGGCGGCGGTGGCTCGGCCTCGGCAGGGGACGGTGCTGGTGGATTTGGCTGTGCGGGACTCGGTGTTGGCGGAGTATCCGCACGGGGCGTTCGGGCTGGTGGACAACGACCAGGGGCGGTATCAGTTTCGGGCCGCGCCGAAGGGTGGGGGTGGATGGGTGGTGACGTGGTCACCGGCTACTCGGGGGACTGCGGAGGCTTGGATCGTGGAGGCGGTGCGGAGTTGTATTTGACGGGGGTGGGGTTGCCAGGGTTGGGGGTGCCGGGGGTGGGGGTGAAGTGGCTGGGTTAGCTGGAGCTGAGTTTGGTGTGGCTGGGTTGGCCGGGGGTTGAGTTAGCCGGGGCTCGGTTAGCGGGGGTTGGGTTTGGCGTGGCCGGGTTAGCCGGAGCCGGGTTGGCCGGGGCTGGGTTTGGCGTGGCCGGGTTAGCCGGGGATGGGTTTGCGGGTCTGCGCGGCAAACTGTGTTTTATGGCGTCGGCTCCGCCGCCGCGGCGGGATCGCCTTTAAGTCGGCGTGTGGAGGGGCAGTGCGCACGGCCTGGGGGC